>CADBNP010000028.1 GCA_902796095.1 uncultured Aeromonadales bacterium
GCCTATGGCAAAATGAGATGCTGAAGGGTTGAGGATAATATCTACGCCTCTGGCATAGAGTCCGGTTCCGGGACGGTGGGCCACCCAGGAATCCTCGCATATTTCAAAACCTGTTTTTACACCGTCAATACTGAAGCAAACATCTCCAGCCGGAATAGCAGGGTTCTCAGTATCTGCCGGATCCTCAATTTGGCAGATTTCTCCCGCCTTCCATGGAGTAAACCACCTGTTTTCATAATGAATTCCTGTTCTTGCCAGGTACTGTTTTAGCGCAATTCCGTGTATCCTGCCTTTGCTGATCATTGCCGATCCGTTATAGAGCTGTCCGCCTATCAGAACCGGAATGCCCACGGCGGCAACTATGCCGTCCGGCATTTCGCATGTAATCTGTTTCAGTGCCCCCATCGACTCTTTAATGAATGACTGCACATAGAATACATCCTCGCAGCCGTAGCCTGTCAGCGACAGTTCGGGCAGCAGTACAAGACGGCTTCCGTCGGAGGAAGCCTTTCTTATGCAGTTCAGAATCAGACTGCTGTTTGCACTCAGATCCATGGGAGTGGTGTTTATCACTCCTGTTGATATGGTGAAAAACTGAGACATTATGTTTGCAGCTCCTACTTTACTATCAGAATCTTAAGTGAATTGGTTGAACCTACTTCCTCTATGTGATCACCATAGGTCATGATAACTTTGTCACCTGAATTGAAGTAGCCCAGTTCCTTGCATTTTGCTATGGCCTGAAGTGTTATTTCCTTGCGGGAAAGATTATCATCCTGATTGAAGAATACAGGAGTAACGCCGCGGTAAAGAGCAACCCAGTTAAGCGTTTTTTCATGCTTTGAAAGGGCATAGATAGGAAGACTTGATTTCAGTCTGGACATCAGTCTGACGACGCCTCCGGAACTTGTCAGAGCGATTATGCCCTTTATACCCTTAAGGTGGTTTGCAGCATACATGGTTGACATGGCTATGGTCTCTTCCGGGGTTTCAAATTCCCGATCCACGCGATAACTGGACTGACTCATTGAAGGATCTGTTTCGGCACCGGCGATAACCTCCGCCATGGAATGGACTGTTTCGACAGGATACTCACCAACTGCTGATTCTGCTGAAAGCATGACCGCATCGGTGCAGTCGAGAACGGCGTTTGCAACATCCATAACTTCAGCACGGGTAGGGAGAGGTGACTTGGTCATGGATTCCATCATCTGTGTCGCTGTAATGACAACACGGTTCAGCTGACGTGATTTTTTGATCAGACGTTTCTGGACACCCATCAGATTCGGATCTCCGATTTCTATGCCCAGATCGCCTCTTGCAACCATAATAACATCGGCAGCAAGAATAATATCCTCCATTGCCTCGTCGTTTTGGACTGTTTCCGCTCTTTCTACCTTGGCAACGATTTTGGCATCAGATCCTGCCTCTTTAAGCAGTCTCCTTGCCTGGTTGAGATCATCGCTGCTGTGAGGAAAGGATACTGCCAGGTAGTCAACATCCAGTTTAGAGGCCAGTTTTATATCTTCTCTGTCCTTTTCAGTAAGAGCCTTGGCGTTAAGACCGCCACCCTTTTTGTTTATTCCCTTATGATCCGAAAGAGGACCGGCAACAGAGACCGTGGTATGGATGCGACTTGCGTGAATGCTGGTTACAATCAGCTGTACCTTTCCGTCATCAAGAAGAAGAATGTCACCTGGTTTTACATCTTCGGGAAGTTTCTTGTAGTCAATGCCAACCTGTGTTTCGTCACCCTCACCGGCCCCGAGTTCTGCATCAAGAACAAATGACTGGTGCTTCTGAAGGATCACTCTGCCGTTTTTGAAGGTTGATACCCTGATTTTTGGTCCCTGCAGATCTCCCATTACCGCCACATAGGTATTCAGTTTTCTGGCAATAGTTCTGACTTCATCCACTCTCCGCTGGTGATCCTCCGGCACGGAGTGGGAAAAGTTCAGACGAACCATATTTACTCCCGCCTTGATCATTTTTTCAAGAACTGCCGGATCATCGGTTGAAGGTCCGAGGGTTGCCACGATTTTTGTTCTTTTAAACATGATTGACCTCTGTGTGTACTGGTTACTGTAGGAAATCTGAATTATTCATGTGGTGACTGAATAAATCCGCACAATGATATTTTAAGACTGTGCATGCTCAATGTGTATTGTTTAACTTATTCAAAATGCTATATTTTGAGCATTCACACATACCTGAAGGGTAAAAAAATCCCAATCAGAAGATTGGGACAGTATTAGATTCTGCGAAGTATATCAGATATTAACTGATCTGCTTCTGAGTTATTCTCTGGATCTCATTCATGTCTGTTGCTATGAGAAGACTTGCCCAGAGGGACAGCTGAGTCTCGTTGTTTTTATCGCTTGGAATGCACAGGAAATTAAGATCATGAACGCAGAACGTATAATCAGGTATCATCTTGTCAGGATTTGCAGGATCCGGCTTGTCAATATACTTCAGAGTATGAAACTTATCCAGGTTAAGATTTTTGTCCAGGAGGAACGATACAACCATACGCTGCTTTATGTCGTCATAACCGTTTTCAATGGCTCTCGCATGCTCATAGTAATAATTGAGAGTGAAGAAACTCTTGTCATGCCACCATTTAAGATACGGGATCTCCTCATCAAGAAGAATCACTTCAGTAGGAACAGAATCCAGCAGAGCGTTGATACAAAAACCGCTTAAATTTTTATACTCACCCTTTTTTATGGTTTTATCGGCTACTGGAGACGATGAAATTTCACTTACAGTCACGCTGGTGACTTCACGAACCTTGGTTTCCTTCATATCATTGAAAAGAGTTATGAGGAAACGATCCATGTATCCTTCTTCAGTCAAACTTAACCAAATATCGTTGTTAAGAGTAAGCAAACTATTGTCTGACATAGTTATCTGTTATTCCTTTAAAAAAATTAATTCAACCGGACTTTCCATTAATTATACTGGTTATACTGTAATCATTCCGACTGAACTATAACATCCATTCAGGTAAATTCTACTATTTGGAGCGGATTAATCAATTACATTATGATAAAAATTAGATAGAGTCCTAATTTATGAGGCGTATAATTCAGTTATCGCGGTGATTCTGAATGTATAATGAACCGAATCCTGAATATTTCTTTCGATACGAAGTCTGAGCATGTTTTGAAAAAAAACGAAAACAGCGGGAATGAAAAACGGAGATTGGTTTTCCTTATTTTCTGCCGGGGATGCCTTTGGTATTGCAAAGACAAAATTGTCGCGTCGGCACCTATTGTGTAGAATTACCTGAGAGTGCTGTTTTCGCTGCCTGCTGAAGATTAAAATTTTATGCAGGTCTATTTTTTCACTGCAGCTGAAAATTTCTTTTTACGATAAGTGAATTGTTGGTTTACGATGTCAGTCTGTCGTTGTGTATGGGGTTCTGTGCTGGGAGGAGCAAAAGCCATGGATATCTGGGATCTTAAGGATTTCTGCAGACCGCCTCTGCCGTCTGATTTTCATACTCACACTCTGAGATCCGACGGTATTCTTGATCCGAAGGATCTGCTGAAAGAAGTTGTGGATGCCGGGATCAGAGTTCTTGCTGTAACAGATCATGACAATATGAATGCCATAGATGAGATGGAGGCAGAGATAGAAGCGAAGCAGTATAATCTGAAACTGATACCCGGAGTTGAGTTTTCATCTGTCTGGTCAATTCCCGGTTTTTCCTGCAAGATACATATTGTCGGACTTTTCTGTGATAGGAATAATTCCGGACTGAAACAGCTGGTGGCGAATCACAAGCAGAAAAGAGATGAAAGAACTGAACTTGTTCGCAACAAACTGCTTGAGAATGTAAAGGGTGTGTCCAGACTGAAAAATGAACTGAATGATATGGTTGCCGAGCTGAACCGCCGTAATACTTTTATCAATCGCAAGCATTTTGCCACGTTTCTTGTCAGGTACGGTTTTGCAGCGGACATCGGAGAAGCCATGGACAAATATCTCTGTGATGGATGTAAGGCAGGTTACAGTGTCGAATATACGGCTTTCGATGAAGTGATAAAGGTTATTCTCGGAGCCGGAGGTCTCCCTGTTCTGGCTCATCCGCTGAGATACAAAAGAATCAACGGTAACAGTAAACGGGAAGAAATTCTGGAAGCACTTGTCCGTGATTTCAGAAGATGTGGCGGTCAGGGAATAGAGATAACAACTCCGAATCCGAAATCTGTTTCCAGTCAGGATCAGGAATCGTCTTTTATAAAATTCAGAGATTTTACATTTGAAAACACTGCAAGAATCAGTAATCTTGCCGTCAGATATGATTTGCTTGGTTCCTTCGGTTCCGACTACCACGGAGAGAAGGATGCGGCAGATCGGTTACTTGGAATTCATTACTGTCTTCCGCCGGAAGTGAAGCCGGTCTGGACAGACAGACGTTTTGAGGGAATATACAATTGAGCCGCATGATAGTGATCCATCCGGTTGATCCGCAGCCGAGACTGGTTAATCAGGTTGTGGATGCACTCAGAGACGGATGTGTTATAGCCTATCCTACAGATTCCGGTTATGCACTGGGCTGTGTTCTTGACAACAAGGCAGCATTTGAGAGAGTGTGCAGGATCCGCAACGTGGATAAGAAGCATAATTTTACTCTGGTGTGTCCGGGAATCTCTGAGGCATCCCGGTATGCCATTGTTGACAATAATCAGTTCAGACTTATCAAAAATTATACTCCAGGTCCTTACACCTTTATTCTAAGAGCATGCAAAAGCGTTCCGAGCCGCGTGATGCAGGAGAAAAAAAGGACAATAGGAATCAGGATCCCTGACAGTGCCATCTGCATGGCGGTACTGGCTGAGTTAGGTGAACCCATAATGTCTACAACCCTTATTCTTCCTGGCAGGGACGAAGCTGAAAACGATCCCTATCAGATTAAGGATGAGCTGGATTATGCTGTTGACTATATTGTCGACGGCGGTTATCTGACCAGCAAGCCGACAACAGTGGTTGATATGTCGGATGAGGTATACCAGATTGTCAGAGAAGGGGCGGGGGATCCTTCTCCTTTTGTTTAGACTTTTGACTGAAGCTGTGCTGCTCTGATTTTAGGATCTGCTGCAGATATGTCCGTGTTTCTTTTTCAACTTTGGGATTGCAGTCTGCCGGTACAGGAAATACCGCAGTGCAGTTCTGAAAATTCAGTAAAAACGGAAAAATTATGTTTAAAATAGGGTGTCATCTTTCCATCTCTTCCGGTTATGAGGCGATGATCAGGGAGGCTATAGGCATAGGTGCCGGAGTTATTCAGTTTTTTACCCGCAATCCGAGAGGAGGAGCAACTAAGCCGCTTGATCCTGCAGACATTGATGCTTTTAACAGTCTTGCAGCTGAATATTCCGTAGGACCTGTTCTTGCTCATGCTCCGTATACCATGAATCCGGCTGCGGCCAAACCGGAACTGAGAGAATATGCATTAAATACCATGACAGATGATCTCGAGCGTCTGGCTTTTATACCGGGAAGCATGTATAACTTTCATCCGGGATGTCATGTTTCACAGGGAGCGGATGTTGGTATCGGTCATATCACGGAACTTCTTAAAAAACTGCTTGAAGTGGACTCTCCGACAGTAATACTGCTTGAAACCATGGCAGGAAAGGGAACTGAAATCGGCGGACGGTTCGAGGAGATAGCAGAGATAATAAAACTGTCCGGGAATGCTTCTGCTGACAAACTGGGCGTATGTCTTGACACATGTCATGTATATGACGGCGGATATGACATAGCAAATGATCTTGACGGGGTTCTTGAAGAATTCGATTCTTTGATAGGACTGGATCGTCTTAAGGCAATCCACCTGAACGATTCAAAATTCGGTTTTTCGTCTCATAAGGATCGCCATGCCTGTATCGGCGAAGGCCTTCTCGGACTTGATGCCATAGTCCGGATAATAAACCATCCAAAGCTCAGGGAACTCCCTTTTTATCTTGAAACTCCTAATGATGTTCCGGGGTACGGTCGGGAGATCGCAATGCTTAAGAGCTGCAGGAGCCAGGACTGATCTACTGGATTGTAAGGCGTAACCACTGAAGCGCTGTCATCCTGCTCCAGGTGCGCCTTATGATTCCCTGCCGTGAGTGTCCATTTCACTCAGAAAATGGTGGAATCTGGCTTTTTTGGTTTCCAGGTATCCGTTGTTGTATTTGTTTCTGCCCACTTCTATTGGTTCTCTGCCTGCAATTTCAATTCCGTAACCTCTCAGTGCATTCAGTTTGTCCGGGTTGTTTGTTATAAGACGTACTTCCTTTACTCCAAGAAGCTTGAACATTTCTGCACATATATCATAGTTCCGTTCATCAGGTTTGAATCCGAGCGCCACGTTGGCATCATAGGTATCAAGTCCCTGATCCTGAAGTGCGTATGCCCTGATTTTGTTCAGCAGTCCTATGCCTCTTCCTTCCTGTCTTACGTAAAGCAGTACCCCCCTTTTTTTGGCAGATATCATCTTCAGGGCTTCTTCCAGCTGGAATCCGCAGTCGCATTTCAGACTGAACAGAGTATCTCCGGTAAGACATTCCGAATGTATCCTCGCCAGAACGGGACTCTTATCCTCCATATCACCCATAACAAGCGCTATATGCTCCTTGTCAGTTGAAGTGTCTCTGAAGCCGACAATTTTAAATTCACCGAAAACTGTGGGAAGTTTTGCTTCAGCAATTTTTACGATCTTACTCATGTGGCTGTCCAAATTAAAATGCTATCCTGATATTACCAATAATCCCGCATTCCAGTCTTCTTTCTGTTTGTTATTCCCGTTCATGTCAGATCCGGATAAGTGTCTGCATAAGCAGTCTGATATGTGCCGGAACATTTGTTATTCATTTTTTTTCTGACCGGGAATCGCAGTTCCGTGTCGGAATACAGGAACATCGGTCTGGAAATTTTGCTCTGTATTATAATCGCAAGAGGATCGTGAAAAAAGACTCAAATTCCGGGGAAAGTTAAAACCTGCTTCCAGCGGATTTCTCTGTTGAGTTTGAACAGACTGCACGTTAAACTTCTTATTCACGAGGATGGCAGTAACGTACATGAAGCAGAATCACGCATAATCAGATGACAGTGTTCGTCTGTGCACACGATAATCCGCTATTCGATGTTGCCTCGGACTGTTCCCGCTGAATGCATGTTTTACCGATCCTGCCTGTGTTTTTATTTTCCTGTTTTGTCTGATTCTGTTCAGACAGCATTTTGAATAACTTAATAAACCTTAGAGGAGAGATTCTGATGATACCCGTAATAACACTTGACGGTCCCGGTGGAAGCGGCAAGGGAACCGTATCAAAACTGGTTGCAGAGAAACTTGGTTTTCATATTCTGGATTCCGGAGCCATATACCGGGTTCTTGCCTATGCGGCATTAAAGAGAAATGTTGATTTTACTGATGAAGAAGCTCTGTGCGAACTCGCACGCAGCCTGAATCTCAGTTTTGTTCCGATGGAAGAGGGGGTTTCTGCTGTTCTCGATGGTGTGGACATATCAAAGGAAATCAGAAACGAGACAACCGGCAGTAATGCCAGCAGAGTGGCTGCTCTGCCAAGGGTCAGAGCAGCTCTGCTGGATCGACAGAGAGCATTTCAGCAGGCTCCTGGGCTTGTAGGAGACGGCAGAGATCTGGGAACTGTCGTATTTCCGGAAGCCACACTTAAAATTTTCCTTGATGCTTCGGCGGAAGAAAGAGCCAGAAGACGCTATCTTCAGCAGAAGAGCAACGGCAATCCGCAGCCTCTGGAACAGATCCTGGAAGAAATCAGAATACGTGACGACAGAGATCGCAACCGGCCTGTAGCCCCGCTGAAACCTGCAGACGACGCAGTAACAGTTGATACCACCAGCATGACTGTTCCTGAGGTTGTGAGCAGAATTCTGGAACTGGCTGCCGGGCGGAATATCGCTCCTCTGTAGCATAAAGTTTCGGAACTGATAAATTTCCGGGCAAGACAGTGCTTCCATCTGAACTGCGCATCCGGAAATTAGACAGTCTGATTCTGTATCTGCCTGAGACCGGACGTGAATCTGAAAAACGGTCTGTGGGGCTGAAGATCCTGGAAGAATCCGGAGCAGAAAAATAGTTCTGAGTTTGGTTGTATATTTTTTTTACGGGTGATAATATAGCACGACTGTTAAAGTGATTGTTCCGTCCGGGAATGATTTGCGTAGCAGAGGTATTCCATCAAGGGAATGATGGATTTTTTTATGGCACCGACGTCATGGAAAGATGTTGGGTTTTATTTTTTTAAGAATTTATTTTTATGACAGAATCATTTGCTGAACTCTTTGAAGATTCGATTAAGGATCAACCTAAATCTAGCGATATCCAGAAAGGAAAGGTTATCAGAATAACTGACAAGTATGTAATTGTTGATGCCGGATACAAGTCCGAATCATATATGGATGTTGCTCAGTTCAAGAATGCAGCCGGAGAACTTACCATTGCCGTTGGTGATGACGTAGATGTTATGGTTGAATCTTATGCCAATGAAACAGGTTCAACTGAGCTTTCTCATGAAAAGGCCAAAAAGACTCAGGCTTGGAATGAACTTGAGAAGATTTACGAAGATAAGGCTATTGTTGAAGGTGTTATCAACCAGAAGGTTAAGGGCGGCTTCACTGTTGAGCTTATGTGCGGCAATATAAAGGCATTCCTTCCTGGTTCTCTGGTGGATACCAGACCTGTACGTGATGAGGAACTGGTTGATACCAACAACGTTCTTCAGTTCAAGGTTATCAAGATTGATCAGAAGCGCAACAATGTAGTTGTTTCACGCAAGGCAGTTGTTGAAAAGGAAAACTCCTCAGAGAGAGATCTGCTTCTTCAGAACATTACCGAGGGTGAGGAAAGAAAGGGTACTGTTAAGAACCTCACTGATTACGGTGCATTCGTTGATCTTGGCGGTCTTGACGGTCTTCTGCACATTACCGATATGGCATGGAAGCGTGTTAAGCATCCTAGCGAAGTCGTTACTGTCGGTGATGAAATCACAGTTAAGGTTCTCAAGGTTATCAAGGAGCCTAGTCTCCGTATCTCCCTTGGTCTCAAACAGCTTACAGAAGATCCATGGACAAACATTGCAGAGCGTTACCCAACCGGCACCAAGGTTACCGGCAAGGTTACCAATATTGCTGATTACGGCTGCTTTGTTGAACTTCAGCCAGGAGTTGAAGGTCTTGTTCACGTATCTGAAATGGACTGGACCAGCAAGAACATCAATCCTGCCAAGTTCGTTGATATCGGTCAGTCTGTAGAGGTCAAGGTACTTGACGTTAATGCTGAAGACAGACGTATTTCTCTCGGTCTGAAACAGTGCAAGCCAAATCCATGGGAAGAGTTCGCAAGCAAGTACAAGCAAGGCGACAAGGTTACCGGAAAGATCAAGTCCATAACTGATTTCGGTATGTTCATCGGTCTTGAGGGCAACATCGACGGTCTTGTTCATCTTTCTGATATTTCTCTGAATGTTCCTGCTGATCAGGCTATTCACAACTACAAGAAGGGTGATGAGGTTACTGCAGCTATCCGCAATATTCAGCCGGAGCAGGAGAAGGTATCTCTCAGCATCAAGCAGCTTCAGCTTCAGGATGATCCTATTAACAAGTTTATTTCCGAGAACAAGAAGGGAAGCATTGTTAAGGGCGTAATTACTTCTGTTACCCCACGCGGTGCAGTAGTGGATCTGGGTGACAAGGTTGAAGGTTATATCAGAGTTTCTGATATTTCAACTGATCCTATCGATGACGCTACCAAGGTACTTTCCGAAGGTCAGGAAGTTGAAGCCAAGTTTGTAGGCTTAGAGCGTAAGCCACGTCAGATAGCTCTTTCTATCAAGGCAAAGGATGAGGCTGAAGAGAAGCAGGTAATCGAAAACGCCAAGGCCAGAAATAAGGAAATCAGTGAAGGCAACAACACTATGATGGAAGCATTTAAGGCTGCAAAGGGTGAGTAATACACTGTTTGTCTAACATGAAAATGTGATTAAAGAGGGGGCTGTCAGTGTCCCCTTTTTTGTTTGCGTTGCGAGATTCTGCAGAAAACAGTCAGTCACAGGAAATTTGGTGATTTAAAATGTTCTGGCTAAGACAATCTGACTAGGATTTCATCTCACTGCGGCAGCACCAAATGAAGATCTTAACTTCAGAAGAGATGCCAGGGAATAGTTTGCGAATGAAGTACCGGGCAATGCTTACCCCAGGAAACTGTAACTCTTTAAAGAGTTAAATCGATTAGTGCATCAACCTAATATGCACCTATATGCATAATAATTTTCTGATTTATAAAATGGGCAGAATCATTTGGTGTATAAGGGGTTCTGTCATAAATTTTTTTTGCTGAAGAAATCTGGTAAAATATTAAATATGTTAGTTTAAAAAATGTACAGTAGTAAAGTCCAATATTATTGGACTGTTTTTAAAAATGTTTTGATTTTTAATTTATTTACTATAATGTGGAATAATTTATGGACTCATATGTGACCGTTTCATGTCCGGAAATGAACTACGCCGAAGTTTGGTGTAAAGGGGAACAGAGTTAAGTTCATAAATTGCAGGAACGCTGGTTTTCTCTGTTGCTTGAATCTCAATAATATTTTATTAGACGATTTAAATTATAGTATTTTGGGGTTTAAACCATCCGGGGTTTGATTCAAACATTGATATCAGTTTCTTTGGGATTCCGGGTTTTCTGGTTTTTTATTCCAGTCATAACTAAATAATCAGAATACTGATCCGATAAATCTGTTATCTGATCTTGCCGTAAAACCACATCCTTTAGGGCGTGGATATAAGACATAAAATTTGGCATAACCATTCTTGTTAGCAGAGATAGACTTCGGCTTTTTCAATGACGGAAAATCAGACTAGGGCATATCCGTAGAGTTTGTGAAGTGAATTTCACTGGAGATCAGCAGCAAGAACCCACAGAGAGTAGTCTGCAGTTTGCTGTGGGAGTTACTGGGAATCTCCTGTCTTTAGGCTGGGTGATGTCAAAAGTGTGTAGCAATATCCTTAGATAATCTATTTTATGGATGAAAAATGACTAAACTTGAATTGATTTCTTCGCTGACCAGGACGAATGACGTATTCGATGAGTATAAGGTTAGCGAGTGTGTGAATGAAATATTTGATTATCTTGCTGAAAGAGTTAACAATGGAGAGAAGGTAGAAATCCGCGGATTCGGGTGTTTTTCTCTCAGAATCAGGCAGAGCAGAGTCGGTCGCAATCCAAAAACCGGCGAGAGTGTGAATATACCTGAAAGGAAAGTCATGTTTTTCAAACCAGGCAAGGAACTGAATCTTCGCATCAATGGAAAGTATCACCCTTCCCAGAAAGATCAGTCTGAAACAGATGGTTTTTAGTCCTGTTTCCTGCATCGTTTAGAACCTTCCCAAGTGTCTGGGAATATTTAAAATGATAACCCCGCATCTGCAGTATTGCGGGATTTTTATATTCTTGTTTCGATTGGCATGGTGTCGCAGATGCATGGATGCTGTCTTCTTTTTTATCAACATTTCATTTCATTCTCTGCAGTTTATCCCGGTTTTCCCTGCTGTAATTCTGATACATTTCATGACTGCCTTTGATTATCTATGGACCAATCCTCATCATAATGCAGATATCCTGAAGAGATGAGAAATTAGTTTGTTCTCTCTATTGTTAATCATGGTCATATTGTATAATCTTAACTTAAGAATTGTCATAGGATTGTGCGATGTTGAGGTTTGTGTTAGCTCTGCTCTTTATTGTTCTGCTGGTAACTCTTGGTTTGTATTTTGGATTTTTAAATACCGGCGAGATTGAAATAAATCTTCTTGTTGTCAAAGTAAAGACATCAGTTGCGACCTTTGGAGCCGTCGCTTTTACAGCCGGTTTTCTTTTATCTCAGTTTTTCCATGCAGTAGTGCTTTTTTTCAGGTTTATCTTCAGACCGTCTTCAAAGAGTAAATCTTCCCGTCCGGCATCTACCTTTGATAA
>CADBNP010000029.1 GCA_902796095.1 uncultured Aeromonadales bacterium
TCCCCAGTATCTCTGTCTTGATACAGACCAGTCTCTCAGTCTGTAGTTCACTGTGCGGTGTCCCTTGTTCATGCCTTCGATTTTATCTGCAACGGCATTGAATGCACCGTGGAAATCAAGACCGTCAAACTCGCCGGAATTGTATACGATACCGGTTTTCTCCACGAATGCTTCCTTTGATACATCCGCTTCGGTCTGATCCTGCGGTCTTATTACCGGAACAATTTCCAGATTGTATTTCTTCGCAAAATCGTAATCGCGCTGATCGTGGGCCGGAACTGCCATTACCGCACCGGTTCCGTATTCCATCAGTACGAAATTGGCCACCATTACCGGAACCTTCTTTCCGCTGATCGGATGAACCGCAAAGATTCCGGTTGGCATACCCTTCTTTTCCATGGTGGCGATTTCAGCCTCTGCAACCTTTGTTGCGGTGCATTCCTCCAGAAAAGCGGCAAGCTCGCGATTGTTTTTCGCTGCCCTTACTGCAACAGGATGAGCGGCAGCCACTGCCACATAGGTGACACCCATGAGTGTATCAGGTCTGGTGGTGTAGATTTCCAGCTTCTCGCTGCTGTTCTCAATGTCGAATTCTATGGTGAGACCTTCGGATTTGCCGATCCAGTTCTTCTGCATGGTTTTAACCATTTCCGGCCAGCCGTCAAGCTTGTCAATATCTGCAAGAAGTTCTTCTGCATAATCGGTGATCCTGAGAAACCACTGCGGAATTTCCTTTCTTACCACAGGCGTGTCGCAACGCCAGCATTTTCCGTCCTGCACCTGCTCGTTGGCAAGAACAGTCTGATCATGCGGACACCAGTTTACGGATGTGGATTTCTTGTATACCAGACCCTTTTTATAAAGTTGAGTGAAAAACCACTGCTCCCATCTGTAGTATTCGGGGCGGCAGGTTGTGATTTCACGATCCCAGTCATAGCCAAAGCCCAGCATTTTCAGCTGGTTTTTCATGTAATCAATATTTGAATAGGTCCATTTTGCCGGGGCTGTGCTGTTCTTCAGAGCTGCATTTTCGGCAGGAAGACCGAAGGAGTCCCATCCTATCGGCTGCATAACCTCCTTGCCGTTCAGACGCTGAAACTTGGCGATAACATCGCCTATGGTGTAGTTTCTGACATGTCCCATATGGAGTCTGCCTGACGGATAGGGGAACATGGAAAGACAGTAGAACTTTTCCCTGGAGGTGTTTTCACTGGCCTTGAAGGTATGATTGTCAGACCAGTATTTCTGTACTGCAGGCTCAATGGACTGCGGATTATATAATTCTTGAGTATTGGACATTTTGCTTTAACCGTTTAAAAAAACGCCATGTCGCGGCGATTGTATGTTTGAATCAAGTTAAATTATAACCCATGCGGGGAAGAAAACCCATAAGATCAGCGGCTCTGACTGTATGGGACGGGCGTTTCCGATCCTGAATTTTCAGTCTGATGCAGCATGCGATCAGAAGGAGAATCCGTTGATTTTAACCGGTATGCCCCGACGCTCGCTGAAGACTCTTTCAACGATGGCGGGATCTACGTCGGGACTGCTGATAATTTCTCTTACATCTTCCGGTATGTACTTGAATTCCACATCTTCCCTTGATGTAAGTTCGCTGAAGGTGGTGGACAGGGGCTGATGCACCTCCAGGTATTTGGAACCGTCAGGTTCGACCGTGGCCTTGATTGGTTCATTGATAAATTCCACTCTTGTATTTACAGGCACGTTGTTGAACAGCCATTCTATATCCGCATCTCTGAGACGTATGCATCCGTGACTTACTCTGAGACCTATGCCGAAGCTGGCGTTGGTGCCGTGTATTGCATACATTCTTCCTACATAAAGGGCGAAAAGTCCCATTGGATTATCTTTTCCGGCAGGCACCACGGCAGGAAGAATCTCACCCTGAGCTGCATATTCCGCTCTTACCTTTGCACTTGGAGTCCAGGTGGGCCCCGCCTTTTTTCTTTCTACCTTTGTCACCCAGTTTACCGGGGTATCCTTGCCCAGCTGACCTATTCCTATAGGAAGTACAATAACCTTTGAGGAATTGGCCGGATAATAGTAAAGACGCATTTCAGCCGAGTTGATTACTATGCCGCTGTGCTGTGTCTTCGGGAGAATCAGCTGATGCGGAATAAGAAGCACTGTGCCGGGAGGCGGAAGATAGGGATCGACAAAAGGATTGGCCTCCATCATGTTGGAAAGACCGAGATTCGTCATGGCTGCAATATCCTCAAGGGAACTTTTCCCCTTCGGGATTGTGTAGTTGAAATTCTGACCGACAAGCCGCTCATCACCGAAAAGATCATAGTCTACAGCTGAAGCTGTGAGAGAAAAGAAGGCGAGAGCCGCAGCGGCTATTCTGCACAAATTCATTTAAATTTCCTCGTACACCAAGTTTAAAAGCCTTTAGCGTGGAAATTATAGTTTAAAATGTGATCAGTAGCAAATATTTGCAGACTGCGGGACAGTGCTGACAGGAGCAGTCAGAAAAAAGTATAGCCTGATTTGCCGTTGCGCTTGGTTTCGTACAGAGCCTTGTCCGAACTTTTATAGAGATCAAGCGGGTCGGAAACCTTTGTTCCGTGTGTTATGCCGACGCTGACGGATGTCTGGGGCAGATTGTCTGATGTATCCGCCAGCTGAGTGTTGATATTTCTGATTTTGGTTGCTATGAGCTCCTGACGTGTTTCATCTGCATGAACCATCAGCACCACAAACTCGTCCCCGCCGAGCCGGCATACGTAGTCGTCAGAGCGAAAGTTACGGTTAAGCGTGGATACGATTTTCTTCAGGATCCTGTCTCCTGTGTCATGACCGTAGGTATCATTAATCCCCTTGAAATTATCCACATCAATCAGCAGCATATATGTTGTTTTCAGATCTATGCCTGAAAGCAGCAGATCGTACCCCGCACGGTTGTATGCCCCGGTGAGTTCATCATGGGATGCCTTATAGTTCAGGTGTTCCACGCTCTTGCGGTAGACATCGTACATTTTGTTGTAGTTTCTGGCCAGATATCTGAATTCGTTGGATCCTGAAACCGGAATCGGACAGTCGTTCTTTATCTGTTCGGCCGCTCTGAGTATGGGCCTGATGCCGAGATATGAGGTCAGCCAGATCATGAAAATGATGCATATTGTTTCAATGGCAATAATTGAACGAACCGCATGCAGTTCGAAAAGATGCTTTTGGGCCGATTTTGTCTCAGTTTTCAGCGTGAATTTCTTGACCTCTTCGAGACTGATTTTCATGTTGCTGCGGATGCTGTCCTTCATTGAGTAGTAACCCTCGCTGAAGAGCATTTCCGCTGCCCGTTTCATCTTCTGATCAGCGGGGAGACTGATGTCATCCTTCTTGAGTGTTACTGTGTCGAGTATATCGGGATATTCTGTCAGACCTCTGGCATCCACCGTGAGCTTCATGGCATAGTACTCTTGAAGCATCAGTTCTCTTGATGCTTCCAGTGCAGACTTCATGCTTTCAAGTGCCGATGCGCCATTCGGATGATCCGACATTTTTTCAATGGCTTTTTCTCTGCGTTTTACAACGTTGGCTTCGTGAAAGTAGTTGTCCATGTACAGAGGATTGCCTGTAACTGAGAAGCGCTGAACATTCTCCGTAAGGTAGTCAGAGGCTGCCATGAGCTCATCGGCTGCTCTCTGGAGTTCCATGTGCTCGTTGACTGCATCGGACAGGTGACGGAAGGAGGCGGACAGGTGGAATGTGGAGTAGAGCATAAGTGCAGAAATGATGACAGCTATCACAATAAGCCAGGAGTAAAGCATACGCAGTGATATTCCGTCTTTTTGGATTTTACTTATTGATCCCATGATCGGCTACCTGTTTCCTGAAACACCTTTACTGAAGAAATGACCAAAAGCAGAGTGACACAAACTCACCCGGCTTAAGTAATAATATTATGCGGCATGTTCAATTCTGAACTGACGGCTGATAACTGTATGTCTTCAGTTCCGTCTGCATTATAACCAATAAAGATAATTTTGAGAAATTTGTCACATTTATTCGTTTTTCAGCAGTGAACATGAGCAGAATCCGGAGGACTCGGATGGCGAGATTCCGGCAGCATTCATGAGCCGGATTTGTTTTTCTTTTTTCTGGTAGTGGTGATCATCAGGATCAGCAGATGACTGAACGCAATCAGCAGCATGCCGAATACCACTGAAAGAACGACTGTAAATCCATAGGTTCCGAAAGGAGTACTGCCTGTTCTTGTAGCAACTCTGTCCTGCAGTACACCTTCCTGATAAAACGGCAGGGCGGCCTGTGTTCTTCCTTCTGCATCGAAAATGGCGGTATATCCGTTGTTTGTGGCCCTGATCATCGGCTTCTGAAATTCAAGAGTCCGCATTCTGGCTATTGTTGCATGCTGGTACGGACCGTCAGATACGTGGTAGTCGCCTGTTTCCCTGTTGCTTGTCCCGAACCAGCCGTCATTGCTGACGGACAGAAGCAGTGATGTGTCGTCGTGAACGTTAATCTGCATTTCATCAGGGAATGCAACCTCGTAGCATATTGCCGTGGCTATTCTGGTACCCTTCGCCGTAATGTTATCCTGTATGCTTTTTCCCCTTGAAAAAGAGGACATCGGCATATTGAAGAAGGTGCCGAAATGGCGCATGAAATCAGGAACCATCTCGCCTACCGGAACCAGATGACGTTTGTAGTATCTGTTTCCTGCAAGTCGAATGTAGGAGCTGTCGCTTTCCGGATCCTGAAGCCCGAGTCCAATCACGGCGTTGTAGTAGGAGTTTGATGAAGGCTGAAAGGTCTGCACTCCGGTAATGAAGGCGAAACCGTGCATACGTGCAAGCTCATCCAGCTTGAACAGCAGCTCGGAAATATTGTTTTCAAGCTCCGGGAGCGCTGATTCCGGCCATATCAGCAGATCAGTGGTGCTGTCACCTCTGAAATAAGATCTGCTGAGATCATAGTAGGTGTCGAGGATATCCACCGCCTTTGAAGGATCCCATTTGATCTGCTGCTGTATATTTCCTTGTACAAGTGCCACCTGGATTTTCGGACCCTCCTCAGTGTATGTGTGCTCGCAAAGAGAAATCAGAACCGTTACCAGAAGAGATGCGGCGGTATACCAGAGTTTTCTGGTGTAGAAGCTGTGATATACAAGACCGGAGATCACAAGGAGTGCCAGTGTTATGGCATGAACACCTGCGACCGGCGCGAGATTTCTGAATATCGTGTCAATCTGGGTATAGCCTATATATACCCAGGGAAATCCTGTAAGAACGTGTCCTACGGCATAGTCGGCAAGGATGAATCCCGCAGGAATCGCAAGAATGTTTTTTATAAACATCTGTCCGCAGAAAATCCTGTTGGCAAGATGGATTACAAGAGCATGATAGCAGCTCAGGTAAAATGCGAAGGCAACAAGTACGGGAACGGCAACAAGCATGGGTACGTCTGAATATTCTGTCATGCTTGTGTGGATCCAGAAAACAGTGAAAAAGCAGAGTGAGGCAAGAAGAACCCAGCATTTAACCGTCTGATGACGCCTCTTATAAAGAAAATGGAACATTACGCCGAGTGTCAGGAAAATCAGATACGCCTGATCAGCCGGTGAAAAGGCGAATGAGCCGGCAAATCCCGCCAGTACTGCAAGAATATAATCTCTGATTTCTGAAATATTAAGACTCTTCTTTGTTGTGCTGCTGGTCATATGCTGTAGTTTTTTACCTGTTGCTGACGAATTTAAACGGCTGACGGCTCTTACCGGGATCTGCTGATTTTTCGCACCTGGAACATGTTTATTCGTCTGCCGTCGGCGTTCAGTACCTTGAATTCGAATTCATCAAGACTGATCCTGGAGCCGGTTTCCGGTATATGACCGATTTTTCCCATGATAATTCCGGCAACAGTCTCCACATCGTCATTTATCAGTTCGCAGCCGAAGAATTCATTGAACTCCGTGATAGGAGTTGCTCCTCTTACGTGATAGACATTGCTGGCCACCTCCCGGATGTTCTCCTCCACATCCTTGCTGTATTCATTTCCAATCTTGCCTACGATACATTCAAGAATATCCTCGATGGTGACCAGACCGGAAAGGGAGCCGAATTCATCTATGACCAGAGCCAAGTGATAACGCTTCTTCTTAAAATCCTTGAGCAGATAGTTAACCTTCTTGCTTTCCGGCACTACCATGGCGGGACGGGTGATTTTTTTGAGATCAAAGGGGGCTTCGGACTGGTTCATGTTTCTGAGGATCGGAATAAGATCCTTCACCAGGAGAAGAGCGCTTTCATGGAGTCTGTCGTCGCTGATCACCGGATACCTGGAGTGTGCCGTGGTTGTAACAGTCTCCAGAATTTCATCAAGCGAGAAGTCTGATTTTATGGTAATCATCGAGGATCGGGGAACCATTATGTCTCTGACTCTGAGATCTGTCATTTCCAGTATTCCCTGGATCATGTCGAGAGAATCACTGTTGATGATCTTGCGCTCCGATGCATCCTTGATTACATCATTCAGTTCGTCAATGCTCCGGGGCTCGTTCTGAAAAAGCCCGGTGATTTTGTCGAAGATGTTTTCTTCTTTTTCTGTGGTGATATGACTGTCGCTCATGGCGTATGCTAATAGATCCCCTTTGTTTTGTATTCTCTGTCAGTCCGCATCTGACTGATTTTCTGTCGGTCGGTTTTATCTTTCCCCGGCATACGGATCCGGAATATGAAGCTTCTCCGTAAGGATCCTTCTTTCAATGCCTTCCATTTCCTCTGCCTCCTCGTCGGAGATATGATCATAGCCGAGAAGATGCAGGCATCCGTGCACCACCATATGTGCGTAGTGGTGCATCAGCTCCTTGTTCTGTTCCCTTGCCTCCCTTTCCACAACCTGCTTGCAGATCACCAGATCTCCGAGAAGAGGGATGTCCGGTTCAGGAAAACCTTCAGGATATTCGTATGGAAATGACAGTACATTGGTAGGACGATCCTTGCCCCGGTACTGCAGATCAAGTTCGTGACTTTCCTCTTCGCCTACTATTCTAATGGTTATCTCTCCCTTTTCCACGAAATCCTCCGTAGCGGCGTCGGCGATGCGGGTAAGCTCGGCTTCATCCGGAATATTCAGCAATCCGGCATCATATTCATACTCGTCCTCATTTCCGAGGGCAACCTGCAGATCAATCTTTACTGTCATGGGCTGTATTCTCCTTTGCTGTATCCAGACGATTTTCCTCCTCTCTTCTTTTCTCCTCCCGGGCATGCTTTTCGTAGGCTTTGACAATTCTGGCCACCACAGGGTGTCTGACAATATCCACGGTATCAAAGAAGTTGAAGGAAAGTCCCTCCACGCCGTTAAGCACCTCTATGGCATGCTTCAGACCTGATTTCTGGTTTCTCGGGAGATCTATCTGGGTAATGTCGCCGGTTACCACGGCCTTTGAATTGAATCCGATGCGGGTCAGAAACATTTTCATCTGCTCCACAGTGGTATTCTGGCTTTCGTCGAGAATGATAAAGGCGTCGTTCAGCGTTCTGCCGCGCATATATGCCAGCGGTGCGATTTCAATAACCTGACGTTCTATCAGTTTTTCAACTCTTTCAAACCCCAGCATCTCAAATAACGCGTCGTAGAGAGGCCTCAGATACGGATCGACCTTCTGGGACAGATCCCCCGGAAGAAAACCGAGTTTTTCTCCGGCCTCAACCGCCGGTCTTGTCAGAAGAATGCGCCTTATCTCCTGGCGCTCCAGAGCATCAACGGCTGCTGCAACGGCGAGATATGTTTTTCCTGAGCCGGCGGGACCGATGCCGAAGGTTATGTCATGAGTTGCAATATTTCGGATATAACCGGCCTGATTGCGGGAGCGGGCCTTGATTACTCCTTTTTTTGTCTTTATTCGGGAAGGTATCGAGAAGCTGTCATCATCTTCTTCAATATATCCGCCTTCATCATCCTGATCCAGCGTCCGTGATTCAACAAGAGCCAGATTGACAAGATCGGGAGTTATATCGCATATTTTTCCTCTTACCGGCATTGTATCCACGTAGAGCTTTTTCAGTATATGTCCTGCGGCAGCAGAGTTGCTTCCGGTTCCCGATATGCTGAAACTGTTCATGTCGTAACTGATGGAGACATTAAGTCTTTTTTCCAGATGCCTGAGATTGTCGTCCATGGGACCGCACAGCATCTTCAGTCTCTCGATGTTTGCAGGTTCAAGAACAACTGTTGTGGTGTTCTGACTGTTCATTTGCTGCTTTCAATCTCTCCTTTAAGGGAATGCGGCAGTACTTCCGTTATTCTTACATTGACCAGACTGCCGATCAGATCGTCGGGACCTTCAAAATTGGCTGTACGTCCGTTAAGTGTCTTTCCGCACAGAAGATTTCCCATCGGGGCTTTTCCCTCCACAAGTATCTCCTGCAGTGTTCCATGCATCTCTCTGCTGTATTGCATTGTATATGTTTCCACCAGTTGCTGCAGTCTGGCCAGCCTTTCCTTCTTCGTCTCGGACGGTACCGGATCCTCCATCGAAGCGGCCGGAGTGTTGGGACGTTTTGAATAGATGAAACTGAAGCTGTTGTCGAACCTTATATCCCGGATGAGTTTCAAGGTGTCTTCAAAGTCGTCATCAGTTTCAGTCGGGAAAC
The DNA here is from genome assembly GCA_902796095.1 of uncultured Aeromonadales bacterium. Classification (GTDB taxonomy): domain Bacteria; phylum Pseudomonadota; class Gammaproteobacteria; order Enterobacterales; family Succinivibrionaceae; genus UBA2804. The sequence continues at coordinate 8,637 of CADBNP010000029.1, forward strand.
CTACGATGAAGTCAGAACTTATGCTGATTTCCGGTCTGACTTTTCTGAGTCTTGCCACGATATCCCGGTAGTCATCAGCCGTATACGGTCTGTTCATAAGCTTCAGGATCCTGTCGGAACCGCTCTGAACGGGAAGGTGCAGAGCATCAGTTATTTTTTTCAGGTCACCAAAGGCGTTTATCAGCTCCTGCGTAAATTCTATCGGGTTGGAGGTGGTGAATTTAAGGCGATCTATTCCGTCAATTTCGTGAACACGGTAGAGAAGTTCCGGGAAATTGCAGATACTGCCGTCGGAGTTGACTCCCCGGTAGCAGTTGACATTCTGGCCGAGAAGATTGATCTCTCTTGAGCCGCAGTCCCGCAGCGTTTTGATTTCATCAAGAATTTCATCCACAGAACGGCTGATTTCGGATCCTCTGGTATACGGGACTATGCAGTAGCTGCAGAAGTGTGAACAGCCCTCCATGATTGTCACAAAGGATGATACCTTGTTTGATCTGTTTGCCGGAAGGCGGCTGAACTTTTCATTCTGAGGAAAGGATACGTCGATCTGCGGTCCTTCACCTTTCTCCACACGCTCTATCATTTCAGGAAGCCGGTGGTATGTCTGCGGACCGAACACGATATCAACCGTTCTTGCCCGGCTTCTGATTTTTCGTCCTTCTTCCGATGCGACACATCCGCCTACGGCAAAGATGCATTTCGGATTGGTTTCCTTATAGGATTTCCAGCGTCCGAGTTGATGAAACAGTTTCTCGGCGGCTTTTTCCCTGACGGCACAGGTGTTGAGAATAATAAGATCGGCCTCGTCGGAGTTTTCAGTCCGGTGCAGGTTCAGGTTTTTGAGCATGTCAGCAATCCGAGCCGAATCGTACTCGTTCATCTGGCATCCCCAGGTTTTAATGTAGAATGTAGAAATATTCACAGTAATTGTAAAGTGCAGTGCAACCGGAGAATCTGAAAAAAATTCAGTTCCGGTATCGGTTCAAACAGATTTTCAGCTGCAGTCCGTCCGGGATCTGCAAAACTGACTGTCTGTTATTCTAACATAAAAGGGTACGGTTAAAAATCTGTGACTGACTGCACATATGCGGCTGTTACTGGCAACGCATTTCAGTTTTTTGATCAGCTGGCGGCGTTAATATCAGTTCCGTTCCAGTCGGCAACTTCATCGGAAAGCCTTTCAGCATAGTCGCTCCACAGATAGTTTATGGGCAGGGCGTAGATATCCTCGTCCAGTTTCAGGATCTTGCGGCCAAGGTAAATCAGGTAACCGCGGAAAAATTTTTTGCCTGCGATCTGTCTGAACATTCTGAAATGCTCTATGTCCTTCTTAAGAATGCGATCATTGTCTCTGATCCTGAAACCGATGGCATTTGTATTCTCTCTTGTGATCACAACGTCCATCTGGCAGTCTTTCCGGCTGATGTACCACAGCTGTGCACCGGCCTGGGCGCTTGAAATCTTTTTCAGTTCGGAAACAACGAAATTGTTCAGAAGCTGATGAAAGAGCATAAAATCCCCGGCTGTCCGCCTCTGTATTTTATGTCCCCTGAGATATGCGAGGAAATTGCAGTCGATGAAGTAGAACTTACGCTCCTCGTAATCAGCATTCTCATCATCAGTATCGAGGATCTCCCCATCTTCGCCGTTCAGTTCTTCCGGATTCTCCGGAATTTTATACGGTCTGAGTTCAAATCCCACAAAGGAATCCAGCAGAGACTGAAAATAATTCGGATAGGTTAAATCGTCGAGATCCGTATCGATGCATACGCGCTCATGCGGTGCAGGTCTGCCTATGTAGCCACTGAGCTCCGTCATCATTTTTACGGCCTTGCTCGGTGAATTGAGATGATACAGGGCACCGATGTTCTGACTCATTATAAGATTAAGCAGATCGTCGAAATAATCAATATTGTCTTCAGAGTATTTGGCAAATGTTGCCAGTTTCATGATGTCTGTCAGTCTGGTCCTGGAATACAGATCATGATGAAGTTTTGTTGCATAGAGTTTGTCAAGAATGTTGGCATTATACCCTAGGGCCTCCGCCGCCGATGACGGGTACAGATTGCTTATGAACATCTTCTCGGCCAGAATGTCCTTGAGCTCGTCAAGTTCCGGAATTTCGGCACA
>CADBNP010000030.1 GCA_902796095.1 uncultured Aeromonadales bacterium
CAAGATAAAAAAGCATATTTCTTCAAGGCTTTCGTATACGGTTTCAAACAAGTATGAATCTCGGATGATTATTGATCAGGATGGTGCTGAATCACTGCTTGGCATTGGTGATATGCTGTTTCAGTCTGCCGGACCAGACAGTCTTTTCAGAATGCATGGTGCCTATGTTTCGAAGTCAGAAATAGATCGTGTTGCTGATTACTGGAAATCTCGGGGCAGTCCGAAATATGTAGATATACTGCCATCTAAAAATAGAAAGTCGTCTGTGTCTGAAGACTGTGACAACTGTGAAGACAAAGATTTGAGTGTGCCGGTTTTCTTTCACATAAATCGTAATTTATAAGGATGTTTTGAAACTGTTCAGTTCTGGTTAAACAGAAATGTCTGTTTCCCTGACAGTTGAATTATAAGAAAGCAGGAGAAAGGCATCAGTTCAGAAAAGTGGAGAAAGAATCAGTTGATGAAAAGGCAGATGAAAGAATGATTTTGGCATCAGGAATAATCCTTGCCGGGATCTGCCCTGGACGCTTCTGTTATTATCATCCGGATCATATTTTTACTCCCGCTGTGATAGAATGCTGTTGTCTGGAGTTTGTTTTTGATTACGGGGATATGTTGTGAAAATAGTACTCAGAACTATATGTTTTGTTATTGCCATGTTCTGGACATTTGTTTCCTTTGCGGCAGATCCAGCAGCCCAGTTCAGGGAAAAGGTGTCTGCATTACATGGAATGACAGCTGATTTTACTCAGCATGTTTTTGATGCTGACGGTGATGAACTTGAATCCTCCAGCGGATCCTTCAAGTTGAATTCAGACAGCCATTCCTTCTATATCAAAACAGAAGAGCCGGAGGAAAGTCTTCTTACCAGCAACGGAAAGGAAATCTATCATTACGAAAATGCACTGGAGCAGGTGACTATCTACAGTATGGATATGATTAACAAGACTTCTCCGCTCTGGATTGTGCTGGATCATTTAAATCGTGACTTTAACGAGTACAGGATCACTTCACTTGGCAAGAACAGTTTTCAGCTTATTGAGAAAAAGCAGTCAGAGAATACAGGCGTGTACAGTATAACCTTTGATGATCAGGGACTGCTTAAGGTTGAGACTGTTGATCCAAATAAGCAGAAGATTGTATATGAGCTTTCCAATCGTAAATTTATAAGAACAATTCCGTCTGTGGAGTTTGTGTTCCTTATGCCAAACGGTGTGACAGTGGATGACAAGCGCTGAAATGGATCTGTTTTCTCAGGAGTCTGATAACAGTACTTTTGACGAGGAACTGAATGCACCTCTTGCCGCCAGAATGAGACCACGGACTGTGGATGACTATATAGGTCAGGAGCATATACTGGGAAAGGGCAGGGTTCTTCGCAGAGTGATAGAAGCAGGTGTGTGCCAGTCTCTTGTTTTCTGGGGACCTCCAGGCACCGGAAAAACCACACTTGCTGAAATTATTGCACATCATGCTCATGCCAGGGTAAAGAAAATCTCAGCAGTGACCTCTGGGATCAAGGATATCCGTGATGCCGTGGAGGAGGCCAGGAGCAATCGCATGAACGGTCACAGAACCATTCTTTTTGTGGATGAGGTTCATCGTTTCAACAAGTCTCAGCAGGATGCGTTTCTGCCTCATATCGAAGACGGCACCATTTATTTCATCGGTGCCACAACTGAAAATCCATCCTTTGAACTGAACAGTGCTCTGCTTTCCAGACTCCGGATCTATGTGATAAGACCTCTTTCTGCTGATAATCTAAGGCAGATTGTAAACAGAGCGTTAAGCAGGGATAAAATCCTTAAGGATCTTAATGTCGAATTTGCCGGTAATTCTCTTGACGCTCTGATTGATTACGCCGCAGGCGACGGAAGACGCGTTTTGAATTTTCTTGAGGCTCTGATAGACTGTGCAGGACATGATGAAAGTGGACGTGTAGTCATTGATTCTGCTCTTATAGGCGATGTTCTTGGAAAGAAGGCTGTTTTTTATGACAAGCAGGGAGAGAACTATTACAATTATATTTCTGCACTTCATAAATCAATTCGAGGATCATGTCCCGATGCAGCATTATACTGGTACGCCAGGATCCTTGCAGGCGGTGGAGATCCGCTTTATGTGGCCAGAAGACTTCTTGCCATAGCTTCAGAGGATGTGGGCAATGCAGATCCCGGAGCAATGAGGGTGGCACTTAATGCCTGGGATTGCTTTGAACGGGTAGGATCAGCGGAAGGGGAGCGGGCCATTGCACAGGCCATAGTTTATCTGGCTGCTGCACCGAAGAGCAATGCGGTGTATGTTGCCTGGCACCGAGCTCAGGAACTGGCGTCCACCACAGGTGATCTGGAGGTTCCGATGCATCTTCGCAATGCTCCGACCAAACTAATGGATAATCTGGGGTATCATAAAGGTTACAGATATGCTCATGACGAGCCGGGAGCATATGCTGCAGGAGAATGCTATTTTCCAGAGGAACTTAAATCAACGGTGCTGTATGAGCCGACAGATCGCGGAATAGAAATTAAAATTGCAAGAAAACTTGAGGAACTGAAAAAACTGGATGAATCAAGTCCGAACAGACGCTGGAAGCCATGATATCTGTGCGTAGCAGATGAGTCAAGGGATCAGTTTAGATTCCTACTGTTTTAATATCAGAAGCGGCATTGTGGAATAAGTGAATACAAAAATTCGAATCTCCCAGAGATAATAATGAGGCAAACTCTCCGAGTTCCTGAGAAGTTTGCCAAATTAGACTTATTTACAGATGGTACTCAAGAGATCATGAGGTTTTTTCGATAGATCCGGTTATACCGTATTCCTTGTAGAGTTTTTCCCTGAATTCCTTATCTTCAACAGCTCGTGTGGCATCATCTATTTTTCCAAAAGAATACAGTATGGTCATCAGAGAACCCATCATCTTTTCACCTTTCTGAAGTCCTTTCTTTTCACCTTCCTCAAGTCCTTCCTGACGACCACGCATCAAACCTTCCTCAAGTCCCTCTTCCTTCCATTCATTTTTGAATAATTCCATTGTTCTTTTTTCGTCATATTCTCTTAAGCACATACCTGTTACCTCCGCTCTGTTTTTCTCAAGAAATTTTCTTATTTCAGACTCTTTCGGCAGAGCCTCAATCGCCTTGCTGACTGCATTGCTGA
>CADBNP010000031.1 GCA_902796095.1 uncultured Aeromonadales bacterium
CTCCGAGAAAATCGGCAATAAACGATTCAAGCCTTCTGTGAGCTCCTGTCAGACCTGTAACCAGCGGAGAAGCTCCTGAGCCGCCTTTCCAGATCTCTGTGCCTCTGCACCATGCTCCGGCCAGTTCTTCTGATGCCGCCATTCCCAGATAGTCATTGGAAGAAAAATTGAGATAGGATCTGCCGCCGGTTTCTATCACTGTTCCGGTTCTTGAGGAAATAACCGGACAGGTCCGATAGTTTCCCTCTGTTCTTCGTTCATCCAGTTTCTTCTGAAAATCAGCAATATCAAATCTGCTCATAATCAGCCTGTCCGTCGAGTCTGAAGCAGCCTCTGTGTTCCGGCTGATCCTCATGGACGCCTTCATGGATCTGTCTGAAAATGATTTTTAAATCATCCTGATCCGATGTGCCTGTTTCCGTATGAATTCCTGTTATTCCGAGTCTTCTGAGCAGGCTGTCGTCCCGAGATGCCTCAGAATTCGGAGTTGTAAGAAGTTTGGTACCGTAAAAAATGGAGGATGCACCGGCCATGAAGCACAGAGCCTGTGTTTCGTCAGACATTGAGTCTCTTCCGGCAGAGAGACGGACAACAGATTTAGGCATAAGAATCCTTGCCGTTGCCACCACCCTGATGAATTCCAGCGGATCCAGATCCTCGGCAGTCTCCAGCGGCGTGCCCTTCACCTTTACCAGCATATTTATCGGCACACTTTCAGGATGGGGATTTATTATGGCAAGCTGTCTGAGAAAACTTGCTCTGTCGTGTCTGGTCTCCCCCATTCCAAGTATACCGCCGCAGCAGATTTTAATATTGTGCTTTCTCAGAAGACTTATGGTATCAAGACGATCCTGGTAGTTTCTGGTGGTGATTATTTCATTGTAGAATTCCGGTGAAGTATCAAGATTGTGATTGTAATAATCAAGTCCGGCACCTGCCAGCATTTCAACCTGACTCTCCGTAAGCATGCCAAGAGTCATGCAGGTTTCAAGACCGATGGATCTTACTCCCTTTATAACCTCCACAATAAAAGGCATATCCCTGTCTTTCGGATTGCGCCATGCCGCCCCCATGCAGAATCTGGTGGCACCGCAGGCTTTTGCCTGACGCGCCTTGCTCATAATTAATTCATAAGGTAGCAAACGTTCTTTTTCAAGTCCGGTGGAATAATAGGATGACTGGGGGCAGTATTTGCAGTCCTCGGGACAGGCTCCTGTTTTTATGGAAAGGAGAGAGCTGATTTGAACCTCGTTGGGATTAAATGATTCCCGATGAACAGTCTGAGCCCTGAACAGGAGATCATTGAAAGGCTGACTCAGTATTTCTTCAACCTCTTCCACAGTCCAGTCGTAACGTATTTCAGCCATAGCCGATCTCCTGATTATTATTCAGATCTCAAACCCACCAGTGTACTTCTAGCATAACCCATAGCAGGTCTGCGGCAAAACAAAATTATTGATATGCAGTACAAACAGATTACTGACGATTAATAAACAACCAGCACACAGCACGAAACACAGAAAACAAGGTTCAGCAGAACGAAAAGCCTCAGGATATATACAGATCAGAAACATGCACAGAGGAGATTTTATACGACTTCTGCGCTCTACAGCCAGTTGTCGCATCCCGCGGTTTCTCTTCTGTACGTGAAAAAAGTCGAAACAGCATAACCTGTTCAGAACAGCAGACGAGCCAGAGACAGATACTGATCAAAATTACCAAACTGAACCACCGGTCCGATTTCCTTCATATGCCAGGTCAGAAGATAACAGATCAGCAGCATCCAGGGAGCTGCTCCTGCGGTTCCTGCTACTCTGTCCGATGTGCTGTCGGCAGTACAGCCGCAGCTGAAATAACAAAGCATCATAAGAGCTGTCATGGCAGAAAAATTAAGCCACCTTCCCATATCATAGCCCAGGATCAGCATGACGGCCAGCGGAGTCAGGATCACAACAGACGGAGGTACAGGGGAAGCCTCTTTTATGAACACGACTCTTCCCGATGAGTACAGCAGAACAAAGGGCAGAAAGCAGAGAAAACAGCCGGCGGTTAGACATTTCAGGAAATGCATTGGTGACCAGAAATATCCATAGGTTTCATAGTATTTTTCCACCGGCATCCCGACATAGACAAAGGGATCAGGTTTCGAAGGGAGATCCGGGAAACAGTTCCTCCACGCTTCTGCAATAAAATCCGCCTGTTTCGGATCTGCCGGAAGCGTAACAAGAAACAGCAGAGGGATACATGAAGCAGCGGCATATACCAGAGCGGTCTTCCTTCCTCCTGCCCTTTCAATACCGAGAATCAGCAGCGGGATCCACACCGCAAAAGGCTCATAAATCAGTAATGTCAGCCAGGTAAGAAGCAGGATCACCGCAAGTTTAAGATAAGGAGAACAATCCTTCAGACAAAGTTCCAGACTGAACACTATAACCGCATAGCAAACGAGTTCCCGCCGCAGACATGATATATCCTGCAGGCAGAACAGGAAGAGACCCGGAGAAAACAGCAGACAGATATTCCAGAAAGCTCCAAGTTTGAGTTCGGAAAGACGATCAAATATCCTGACGGCAACGTAGAGAATACATACAAGCAGAACGGCAGGAAGAAGGATGTCCATGCGGACAACTGAATTCAGGTGAAAAAGTATTTCTCCCGCAAGTCCTCTGCGGACAAAGCCTCCTGCATAAGAAATCATCCATTCGTTGAACTGATAACTGGCAGGAAATCTGAACAGTTCGTTTCGGACCGCACTGACATAGCACAGACCGATGAATAGCATATAAAGAGTTCTTAATGTTCTGATAGTTAACATTTTTGACTACCTTGTATCAGCCATCCTTTGAACAGACTGTAATCACATGCATCAGTACCTGTCACCGACTTACACGGCCGAGTTTCAGGACGTTCCTGGACAGTACGGACACCATCGCCGTCTCAGCAGAGATTCCAGACAACACAGCCTTTTTTCTCTCAGCAGTCCTGATCCGTTACTCTGCAAAGGTCGGGAAAAACAATTAACAAATTCTGTTAATAAAATGTTAGAGATCTGTACCTGCGCCGGATCTTAAACCCATCGTGACAGTTATGCAAAAAGTCGGGCAGACATCAGGCTAACCCCCTGATTTGCATAGCCGGAAATTTTATTCACAGATTTTTTCCGCCAATCATCTCATCAGTTGGACAGCTGCGTATCTGCATGCAGAATAATGCGGTTCACAAAAACTTTCAGAACCGTGAAAAGCTGTGACCTGGCAACGTTTAACAGAATCTATCAACAGAAAGTGTCAATAAAATGTGAAAGCAAAACCGGAAGTTCAACGATCAAAACACGGCGAAATTAATCCGTTACGCCAC
>CADBNP010000032.1 GCA_902796095.1 uncultured Aeromonadales bacterium
CGCTGCCATTGTCGTCAAACCTTCTTACAACGGCACATACCGACTTCTTGCCGGAGGTTACGTCAAGGACATTTGCAAGTCTGGTGCCATCTGCCAGAACTGGCTTTGCCGGCTTCATTACCCAGTAGTCTTCGCCTTCAGCCACGGTCGGAATCCATTCATTCCCGATTTCATCTCTTGATCCCATACCGAAAGTACCGTACTTGTTTGTGCCGTTGATACCGTAGATGTGTCCGCCGTCACCGAGAACATAGGAAACCTTATCCTCAACGTTGACATCCATCTTTACGATGTTCTCACCGTCAAAGGTGGTTGGAGAGTCGGTCATCATCCATGTACTGGTAGAGTTCGGGGTACCCTCGTTATAGACGCCGTAGATCTTTCCGTCAGCATTTCTTTCAACCATGAGCTGGCCGTCAAAGCCCTGAATGTCAACCTGGGTAACGTTTGTGAAATCAATACCTTTCTTCTGTTCCCTGAAGGCGGAGAAACTAACCGCTACGGTCAGAATTCCATTCTCATAACTCGCATCAGTAAAGGTCTGGTTTGACACATCCGTGTAGTTGTTCTCGGCAACGTATTCATCAAATGCTTCCCTGAAAACCGGCATTGTCTCATACCAGTAGTTGAAGTCATTACTGAACTGATAATTCCCCGCAGGAACGTTAAATTCAAAAGAATGCTCATCAACAACAGGCTCGTTTTCTATAGTGCCTGCCCATTCCATCCTGGTTACAGGAGCACCGTACAGGAAATGATGTTCTCTTGTCACCTCAAACAGTTTCCAGTTCCAGTTGGCATCTCCGGTCGGATCAGCAAGCTCGGAATTGTCCATATAGTGGACACGGTCGGCATAATTGGTCAACCAGTCTTCCCTGTACTGCATCCAGTTATGGGAAACAAGTCCTCTGGTGTCATTACCCCAGCAGTAGAGATTGTGCTCATCCTCAGGATCCTTGTTTTCAACAATCGCACAGTATGCTGAGAGGCCGGCGACAATCTTCTTCACGGCTTTCACTGAATCAGGGAAGTTTACCTTCACCGGATAAGGAACAGCCTTGACAAGACCGCCCAGATCGATGCCGTCATTAAGAGACAGTTCACCCTCCAACACATTGATTTCAAGTTCAGGATAGGAATCACCCAGCTGCTTGACAGTGTTTTCACCCCAGCAGAATGCCTCTCCGTCTGTGGTAACGGCACAGGATGAATTATGAGCCAGAGTAACAGAAGCTATGTTGCTCAGATAGTCACCTTCAGTCTCCTGCTGTCCCCTGACTACACGGGTTGCATAGAACACTCTGTCGGCATCACCGCCTACCTGACCGGTACCGGCCTGTCCAAACCAGTTGCTGCCCCAGCAGTAGAGAGCTCCATCATAGGTGACGGCACAGACCTGACCGTTTCCGCTGTCCAGAGCTACGACATTGGAAAGAAGTTCGTCCTCGCTTACCTTAACCTTTACAGGAGAAGCGCTGAAGTTGTCAACAACAGAGAATCCGTCAGCAGGCTTCCCGTTCTCATCAGTCGGGAATATCTCTGCATCACCGAGATTTCCCGAAGCGTTGGAACCCCAGCAGACAACATTCTTTGTTTTGCTTATGGCACACCTGAACTCGTCAGAATCATTGCCAACTACCTTTGACATGGAGAATTCGGCATCATCACTGAAACTGTTCAGGGCATCGGCAATACCGCCAACATCATCCATGGAAACACTGCTGACAATATACATGGCATCCGCATGGAGTTCGTCGTAATTTGAATTTACCAGATCGGAAATTTTCAAGGCGGATTTGCTCAACTCCTGCATGCGTCTGAGACTGTTAGGGAGCATTCCTGTCCTTGCTATGACTTCACCGACAACCAGTGCCTCCAAATTATACTGGTTCAGATCTGCAGGATTGTTGTAATCGATATATGCTGATGAAACATCAACACCAAGCGTCATTGCCACAAGACCTTCTGCTACCCGGTATTTGTCATACGTCAAGGAAGCAGCACTTACACCTCTCACGGTAAAATCGGTTATGGTTGTATACGGATTGATTATGACCGGAGTGGTTGCAGCAAAACCGTTGTCACCGTTCACAGAAACAAATGAAGTGGCAGACATGGCAATGCCGTCCTTCAGACTGCTTTCCTTGCCCAGAGTATACTTCGTTGTTTTATCGTAAGAGTAGGCAAGAACCCTCAGCGGCAATGTATCTGCACAGGTACCTTCGAGAACACACTCATACGGCGTGCCTCTCATTCCGGCAGCATTTACACGCCAGTTGTAGTTAAACATGCCGTTGGCATCAGTCTCGGTTACAGGCTCATTTTCAGAACACAGAGAATCGTTGTTAAAGTCAAGACATACACGGGCATCCTTGAGGTAACCTACAACCTGACCGCTCAGTGACATTCCTACACTCCTGTCAAGAGTGACAGTTCTGTCCGAGGCAACTTCGGTTTTGCCGTCGCTTACCGTCAGAGTTACCCTGTATTCACCAAATGCATCGTAAACATGCTCAGGGTTCTGCTCTGTTGACGTTGCACCGTCACCGAAATCCCAGTTATATGTCAATACATCACCGTCGGCATCTGATGCCCCGGACTCAAACTGTACGCGGAGTTCATCCTGCTGTGCAACGTAAATGTCTGCTACAGGAGAGGTATTTACAACAACTTTCTGCGTATAGGTGTCAGTCAGAAGACCGTCGCTGACCTTCAGAGAAATCTTGTATGTTCCTGCCTTTTCGTAGGTATGTACAGGATTTGCATCCTTGGATGTTTTTCCGTCACCGAAAGACCACTTGTATTTCATTGCGTCATTATCAGGATCAGTTGAAGTGTTCTGAAGACTGACTTTCAAATCCTGCACGTCTACTGTATATGAAGCTACAGGAGCCTGATTATTCGGGTTGTCCGTGACGGTTACCGTCTTCGAGGTCTTTACAGTCTTGAGACCGTCAGATGTAGCAAGGACGACTTTATATACTCCGGGTGCCGCATAGGTATGCTCTGGATTTGCTTCCTTCAGAGTAGTTCCGTCACCGAAGCTCCATTTGTATTTAAGAGCATCTCCGTCAGGATCTGTTGATTTATTTTCAAAGGTTACCTTCAGATCCTGTGCAACTGCATCAAAATCAGCGACAGGTTCCTGATTGGCCGTTACTTTCACCTTCTTTACAGTCTTAACAGTCTGCGAACCGTCGCTTACCTTCAGAGTAATCTTGTATGTGCCCGGAGCTTCGTAGGTATGCTCAGGATTGACTGCCTTTGAAGTTTTACCGTCTCCGAAATACCATTTGTATTTCAGTTCATCAGGATCCGGATCTGAGGATTTGTTCTCAAGCTTCACCTTCAAGTCTCTGTTGCCTGATACTTCAAAGTCAGCAACAGGAGGACGGTTGTTCTGGCTGTCCTTGACTGTAACCTTTTTAACGGATTTTGACGTAGTGGTACCGTCCGAAACCTTGAGTGTAATCTTGTAGACACCCGGCTGCGCATAAACATGTTCCGGATTAATCTCCTTGGAAGTCAGATCATCACCAAAGTACCACTTGTATTTCAGGGCATCTCCGTCAGGATCTGTTGACTGATTTAACAGATTGATCTTGAGATCCTGTATGGAAGAAACATCAAAATCTGCAACCGGTGCCGTGTTGGCCCACGCCGCGGAAACCCATGTAAGGCATAAAGGCAATACTACTTTATAGCTCTGCATAGTTAAAGAACTCCTAAAGGTTGGTAAAAAAACCCGTGCCAGGGACCGCATGTTATCGAAATAAAAACTTTGCAGACAAAATACGGATATGAGACACGTTTACAGAGCACAATATATAGTATTGATCCATAATCAATGAGAAAATACTTTGTAAAATGTGATCTCCACTTTTTCTGTTATCAGATCCGTGATCTGACTCACTCGAATCCGGACTTAAATTATCAAAACGGTTGCCGGTCGCACTGGACAATGCAAACAGACTTACCACGGTAAGTTCCTTGTGCCGAAGGATCCTTTTGCTGTGTATAATCCTCACTGTCGCCCCTTCGCAAGCCATGTCGAAAAATCAGCGGAGTTTTTCCGATAGCGTATACGGCAAAAGTATAAACCAGATCCCGTGTTACCGGCGACAATCACGTGACATGAACCATGCGGAATTTCCCGAAACTGACATTCTAAACGAGAATTGATGCACAATTTTTCCACTGCAAAAAAACGATAATCAGAATGGATTCGAGTTAATGGAGTATTTATGGCTGCAATAATCAGAACTGCTGACGAACTGGCTGAAAGCCTTTCCAGGAGAGGCACATCACTTTATACAAAGATCGTCGAAAAATATTCAGACGGCAGAAGCTTCATAATATGCCTGGCAGTTGGCATTGCCCTTCTTATTGCACACTTAGTCATACAGTTTGATTTCTATGCAGTCATGATAGCAAAGCTGAGCGGAAACAGCGTGGAGACAACTGCAAAAATAACAAGCGTGGACAGGTACGAGCGCAAACACATGAATAGATCTAAAGACATAAAACGGTACGGGCAACATAGAAAACCTGAGGTTTATTATGATACGGTTGCGGTGACCAGTGACGGCGTAAGGCTGAAATTTCACGGAGAGTCATTTTACGGGAATGTCGGTGAAGAGATTGATGTAAGATATGTTCGGGACAATCCGCAGAACGCCTATGTTGCAGGAAATCCACATTCCGGCATTCCCGGAGCGATTACTGCCGCTCTGTTTCTTCTGATGAGTATAGTAATCCTCCTAAAGGCATGGGGGATCTACAGAACAATCAGACTTTACAACGGAGTGCTAAGACGGGGTCTTTATCTGACGGTTATTCAAAGTGATCAGTTCAGTTCAAAAATGATAAAAAAGAAAGCTGTATGGACAAGGGTATACATTCCCCGCTATACATACAGTCTGCCTGATGGCAATGTTCTGGAATTTGAAGGACATCCACAGCAGGAAAAACCTGACGTTGACGCAGCCGGTCCGCGTTCCGAATTCAGAATTTATATGGTAAAGCCTGAAGACACCAGCGACGGAAGATACATACTTACAGAAAACCAGGACTGACATTTGACTGACGATGCTGAATTTCAAAACTTAATCTGCAGTCTCGGAGCCGGTAAAACTGTCTGTCCTGCTGTATGTGCCTGGACTCCCGCTAGTGAACATACACAAGTACTGACGTTTGGATTGATATGCCTTCGTGTCAGCAATTAAGATAAGTTCTTAACAGAATCTCCACAAAAAAACGGATCCGAGTTCTTTTTTTTCATTGGATCCGTTATCGAGTCTTCAATATGCTCTGTTAGAAATTAAAAGTCAGCTTCAAGCCTTCCAGTCATCGGTAAACTCGATGTTTCCGTCAGTATAGGACCAGGTGATCTTTGAGTAGGTGAAGCTTACTGATTCCATATCGTGATAAGGTTTGTTCTCCGGCAGGAAAGTTGTCGGTGTATTCTCTTTCATGGAAACGATAATGGCATCCTCAAGAGTGATCTTATAGTACATCTCCTCCTCCCCTGTATCCTTAATGCGGTAGAAGGTAAACTCCACTGTTACACCCTCTCCCTTGCAGCAGGCTGCAAACAGTTTAGGTGATGCAACATCCTTAGCCTTCAGTGCTGTAAGCGGATGATGAACCCTCTGTCCAGTTGGAAGACCGGTATGCACATCTCTTGGGATTTCAACCTCGTGATCCATGCCGTACACCAGAATCTTGTCCTTCTTGTCACCGCCCTGATCACATGAGCCCTTGATTTCACCCTGGTTCTTGCCAGTGACTTTCATGTACATTGTTAAGGCCATAATGAATACCTCCAATCTTGGTTTGTTAATTTCCGTAATTTTTCTGGTTCCAGTCTTGGTGTCCTTTTGGTTTCATCACCGGAACCATCAGATATCATCATCTTCTACAGGGATAACTGACGGATGAACATGAGGTTACAGGAATACACATAAAAAGGTGGCAGGTTCGTTATTACACAAAGGATTTATCCGGACATATTGGCTTTGTTGTCGACAACATTCCTGAACAGAGTCTTGTGAAATATACCCTGCACTAAGTAATCAAACGATCCACTTACCAGTTACAGAATCACAGAAAAAGCCAAAGAAAACCTGAGAGAAATGCGACAAAAATGAAGGATAAGATTAGGCAGAAATCATGACTGATAGATAATGAAAAACAAATAACGCATGAATACCGCAACATCATTTAAATCATCATTTCAGATTCTGGAGCAGGTAATTTTTATGAGCAAGTACATAATCAGCTTTCTGCTTGTATATCCTGTCTGCGACGCATTTGCAGGTGCAGATCCGATGCTTTCATTAGGTAACGAAACACCTTTCATGAATTTTTTGTGCATCGCTGTTCTTGTCATACTGGTCATTGGCGGACTCATCGGCGGCGGAAATTAGCAGATCACGTGAACACCTGCTTCTGTAATGCATCTAAACCGGCTGTCACTGATATTCACCGTTCAAATCGCATGTGATCAGTCGAAGCGACGAAGAAAAAGAATACAGAAAAAGAAAAACGGTGCCCGCAGGGACACCGTATCATATTCTCAAATCAGGATCCACATCAGTCAGATCCTGAACGCTTTTTCATGACTTACTTGCTGATTTCACAACTGCTAAGATTCCAGATCTGATCTACATAATCCTGAATAGAACGATCGGAATTGAACTTGCCCATGGTTGTTGAATTCACAATTGCTGCATGAGCCCACTTCTTCTTGTTGCGATACATGGTATCAAGCTTCTTGTGAGCCTCAGCATAGGATGCGAAGTCAGCCAGAGCCAGATAGGTATCACCACCGTTAAGAAGAGCATTCTTGATGCAGGACAGTTCACCAGGCTTGCCAGGAGTGAAGTAGTCGGAATCCAGCCAGTCCAGAATGGACTTGATTTCTTCATTGTTGTAGTAGTAATCCCATGGATTGTAACCCTTGCTCTTAAGAGCCTTAACCTCATCCACAGTAAGACCGAAGATGGCATTGTTATCCTTGCCGGCCTCGTCTGCAATTTCGATATTTGCACCGTCAAGAGTACCCAGTGTAATAGCACCGTTCATGGAAAGCTTCATGTTACTTGTACCAGATGCCTCATAACCGGCGGTAGAAATCTGCTGAGAAATATCAGCAGCCGGAATAATCTTTTCTGCAAGACTTACACGGTAGTTAGGCAGGAATACAACCTTGATCTTGCCCTTGATGCGAGGATCGTTATTGATCTTGTCACCAATCTTGTTGATGGCATAGATGATATTCTTTGCCATGGTGTAAGCAGGAGCAGCCTTGGAACCGAAAATAAATACATGATCAACCATGTCATAGTCCGGATCCTGCAGAACTCTGCGGTAGAGAGCAAGGATATACAGCAGATTAAGCTGCTGACGCTTGTACTCATGAAGACGCTTAACCTGAACATCAAAGATTGCATCAGGAGAAACTTCAATTCCGGTTTCCTTCTTGATAACAGCAGCCAGCTTCACCTTGTTTTCATGCTTGATCTTCATGAACTTCTTCTGGAATGCATCGTCGTCAGCAAACTTGGTTGCATCACGAAGTTTCTCAAGATTTGTCGGCCATTCTTCACCGACAGTCTCGGTATAGAGTTTGGCCAGATCACGGTTGGATGCCAGCAGCCATCTGCGAGGTGTAACACCGTTGGTTACGTTGCAGAACTTGTTAGGCCAGATCTGGGCAAATTCAGGGAACAGATCCTCTTTGACCAGCTTGGAGTGGATTTCAGCCACGCCGTTAACCTTATGGGAACCGATAACGCAGAGATTTGCCATTCTTACCTTGCGAACCTCTCCTTCCTCGATAATTGAAAGCTTGGACTTGATCCAGTCGTTGCCTGACCACATAGGATCAACAATTTCCTCAAGGAAGCGACGGTTGATTTCATAAATGATTTCAAGATGACGAGGAAGTACTCTCTCAAAGAGATAAACAGGCCATTTTTCGAGAGCTTCCGGAAGAAGAGTGTGGTTGGTGTAGGAGAATACCTTGTAGCAGATATCCCATGCTCTTTCCCATTCAATTCTTTCCTCATCAACGAAAATGCGCATCAGCTCAGGAATGGCAATGGTTGGATGAGTATCGTTCAGCTGAATTGCAATCTTATTGGCAAACTCAGAGAAATCATTGCCGTGAGCACGCTTGTAGCGACGGATGATATCCTTGAGAGAGCAGGCACTGAAAAAGTACTGCTGAACGAGACGGAGGATCTTGCCAGCCTCGGTGGAGTCATTAGGATAAAGAACCTTGGAAATAACTTCAGCCTGGGACTTTTCAGTCTGAGAGTCAACGTAACCGCCGGCATTGAACACGTCCCAGTCAAAGAATTCAGAAGCGCGGGATTCCCAGAGACGGAGAATGTTAACGGTGTTGCCGTTATATCCGACAACAGGAATATCCCAAGGCACGCCCTTGATAACACGGTTCGGACGCCATACCTTCTTCATATAGCCGTTTTCTTCAAATACGGTCTCAACATAACCGCCAAGCTGAATTTCCTGAACAGATTCCGGACGGCAGATTTCCCAAGGATTGCCGTACTCACGCCACGAATCAGGACGCTCAATCTGACGACCGTCATGAATTTCCTGACGGAACAGACCGTGCTCGTAATGAATGCCGTAACCTACTGCAGGCAGATCCATGGTAGCCAGAGAATCAATAAAACATGCAGCAAGTCGACCGAGACCGCCGTTGCCAAGAGCCATGTCCGGTTCTTCTTCGCAGAGATCTGAAAGTTCGAAACCGAGACTGAGTTCTTCGTTCAGTTCCTTGATTGCAGCTTCACAGACATCATAGAGATGAAGATTGACCAGATTGTTGACAGTCAGTCTTCCCATGAGAAATTCTGCAGAAAGGTAGTGAACTGCTCTGGTATCGTGCTTGAAGTGTGACTGCTGAGTCTTGGTCAGACGCTCAAAAATCTGCTCATTAACCGCAGCACAGGTAGCCTTCCACCACGCCTGTCTGCTGGCCTTCTTCTCGCTGGTTCCGAGAGTCACATTCAGCTGACGAACAATTTCCTTTTTTAGTTTCTTCAGTGAATCCTTATCTACATGTACAGCTGAAACATCTTCTTTTTTCTTTGCCATAGTAACTTCCTTTTATTTGTATGCCGGAACACCTGTTCCAGGGCATAGATACGGTATTCGACTTTCTCTGCAAGCAGAGTTTCCCTTTCTGAGCGGAACAGACAAGGGAATTCCGACAAATGTGTCACAGACACACTCACGGCCATCTGGACAAGTCCTGCCCTTCAGTTTTAATCCTTAATTAAAGGAAATTCTGAACAGAATTGAAATCATTCAGAATTTATCCAAAAAACTGCTTAATTCTACCAAAAAAATATGCCTGTTTTCAAATTCAAACAGGCATATCGGAGATGCAAAAAATTTTTCTGACAAAAATCAGACACCTGCCTTCTTAAGAGCTGCGGAAACGATATCCACCGCCTCCTTCTTAATCAGATCCAGATGCTCCTGACCCCTGAAACTTTCCATGTATATCTTGTAAATCTGCTCGGTACCGCTCGGACGCGCTGCAAACCAGCCGTTTTCAGTGACAACCTTGAGACCGCCGATTGGGGCATTGTTTCCCGGAGCATTGGTAAGCTTTGCGATAATCAGTTCCCCGGCCAGCTCCTTGGCCTCCACCAGATCAGGATCCATAGATGCAAGAACCGCCTTCTGCTCAAGAGTTGCCTGGGCATCAATACGGTCGTAAATCTGCTGACCGTAGCGGGATGCAATGGCATCGTAATGAGTCTGCGGATCCTTGCCTGTTACAGCCAGAATCTCTGCAGCCAGAAGCGCCATGATGATACCGTCCTTGTCAGTAGTCCACACCTTGCCGTTCTTGCGAAGGAAGGATGCACCGGCACTCTCCTCGCCGCCAAAACCGTAACTGCCGCTGTAGAGGCCGTCAACGAACCACTTGAAACCCACAGGAACTTCCTTCAGTTCTCTGCCGATACCCGCGACCACACGATCGATAATCGAGGATGAAACAAGGGTCTTGCCTACAGCTGCATCCTTAGGCCAGCCGTTTCTGTGAGTGAAAAGATACTGAATGGCAACCGCAAGATAATGGTTCGGGTTCATAAGACCGGATCTGCAGACAATTCCGTGGCGATCGTAATCAGGATCATTTGCCACCGCGATATCAAATTTATCCTTGAGCGAAATCAGAGAAGCCATGGCATAAGGGGAGGAGCAGTCCATCCGGATCTTCCCGTCCCTGTCCAGTGTCATAAAGGAGAAGGTCGGATCAACCCGGTAGTTCACAACCTCAATATTGAGTTTGTACTTCTCTGCAATGCGATCCCAGTAGTAAACACCGGAACCTCCTAGCGGATCCACACCGATTTTGATTTTTGCGGTTCTTATGGCGGCGAAATCGATTACATTGTCAAGATCGTCAACATAGGCTGTCATATAGTCATGACGTATCAGAAGATCACTCTTCATGGCCTCGCTGAAAGGAATCCTCTTAACTCCTTTCAGATCATTTTCAAGATACGCATTTGCCTTGGCTTCAACCCAGGACGTGATATCAGATCCTGCAGGACCGCCTGTAGGAGGATTGTACTTGAATCCACCGTCAGTAGGAGGATTATGGGACGGAGTTATAACAATGCCGTCGGCTCTGTCGCTGTGCTGGGCGGCATTGTACGTAAGAATAGCATGGGAAACAACGGGAGTCGGAGTATAGGACAGATCCTTGTCCACTGCCGTTTTAACACCGTTTGCAATAAGAACCTCTACTGCAGTTGCAAATGCAGGCTCTGACAGGGCATGTGTGTCCTTGCCTATAAAGAGAGGTCCAGTGATACCGTTTAATGTTCTGTAATCAGCAATAGCCTGGCTGACTGCTAAAATATGGGATTCTGTAAAGGCAGAATTCAGAGAACTGCCTCTGTGACCGGACGTACCGAAAGCAACTCTCTGAGTTTTGTCGGACATGTCAGGCTTGTTAAGATAGTATTCAGAAATAAGACGAGGTATGTTTGTCAAATCCTCAAGTCTAGCAGGCTTTCCAGCAAATGGATGTATTGCCATAGCGTTCGTCATCCTCAGATAATGAAATAGATGCGACTATTATACAACAAAAAGGCTGCATTCAGAAAAAA
>CADBNP010000033.1 GCA_902796095.1 uncultured Aeromonadales bacterium
CATCGCTGTTCCTCATCCATCAATTCGATAACAGTAATTCTATAGTCACAACCCGGCTCGAGTGAGCTTCACAACTGATTCTACGTGAGTAGTTCCAGGGAAAAGATCGAATGCAGCAATATCACTCACACGATAATCAGAATTCTTCCCCATGTAACTCAAATCTCTTGCCAGAGACTCAGGACAGCATGAAACATATATGATCCGTTCAGGAAGTACAGATATTACAGATTTTAAAAGTTCCTCAGCACAGCCTTTTCTTGGAGGATCAAGAATAATCAAATCCGGAGTTATTCCTTTACTGAGCAACTGCTGACAAACAATCTCACTGTTCCCAACAAAAAAAGAAGAGTTGGTAATATTATTGATTTCTGCATTTTTTTTAGCCAGTTCAACCGCCTCCTCTATGATCTCAACTCCATAAACAGAGCCGGCGTCATGGGCAAGTGATAATCCTATTGATCCGACTCCGCAGTAAAGATCAAATACAGTTTCTGTACCGCTCATCTTGGCATAACGTTTAACCTGAGCATAAAGTCTCTCACATTGACTGCTGTTCAGCTGCCAGAAGGAACGCGGCCCCAGCATAAACCGCATGGAATTTAACTCTGTAGTAATGTACTGTTTTCCGTATATGAGTCTGAACTGTTCTCCATAAACAGCATTGCCTGTCGATGAATTGATATTAAGGTACAGAGAATCTACAGACATTTCTGCCAGATGAGCAGACAGCCTGTCCAGACCTATCACATCATATTCAGAAACTACAAGGATCACCATGCGATCACCTGTACGATTACCGGTACGGTATATAATCTCCTTTATCAGCCCCGTTTTCCTGAGCTCGTCATAGCCTTCAATACTGAATAAACTCATCCATTCCAGAACAATCTTATTTACCGAGGATATCCACTCAGGCTCCATTGCACAGTCATCAACAGAAACAAGAATATGAGATTTTTTCGCAAACATGCCGATCTTATTTACGCCATCAACCCGACGCACATAATAAATACTCTTGTTGCGATAACGAAAAACAGGATCTGAAGCAGAACACGGGCATGGAAAAACACACGACGGATCAATAAAATCCCGACACTGACAGAGAGCATCACTTAACCTCTGAGATTTCAGTCTTAGCAATGCATCATAGGAGATATTTCGAAACTGGCACCCGCCACACTGCGGATGACAGCAGAAATCAGATACACGATCTGGATTTGGTTTCAGAATCTTAAGAAGAGTACAGTCAAAATAGGTTTCGTGTTCACAGCCAAGAGCAACACAGACATTTTCATTCGGCAACGCACCGTCAACAAAAACTTTTTTTCCTTTAAAAAAGCCTACCCCGAAGCCCTTATCGGTGATCTGTTCAATAAAAATTTCAGTACGGCAAGACACACTGCTGCTCATTCCCCCATTCCCGCCATTTTTTTCTTTTCCAGAGTCAGATGACGAACCTGAACATTTTTATTTCTTGATTTAAACCGTTCCGACAGCTGCTGAGAAATAAAAACAGAACGATGCTGACCTCCGGTACATCCTATGCCAATCGTAAGATAGCTGCGATTATTGCGTTCAATCTGAGGAAGCCATGTATTCACAAATATCTCGATCTGGTTTATGTAATCAACAACAGAATCCTTGGATTTGAGGAAATCAATAACCGGCTGATCAAGACCTGTAAGAGCTCTTAATTTCGGAACCCAGTGCGGGTTAGGCAGGAAGCGGGCATCAAAAACAAAATCAATATCCTTGGGTATACCGTTCTTAAATCCAAATGATTCAAAAACTATTACAATTTCTCTGGATTTTCTGCCAAGAAGTCTGTCAGTAATAATCTCATTCAGACCATATCCGTTGAGATTGCCTGTATCAATTCTTATATCGGCATATACGGCAAGAGGAGCAAGAAGACTTGATTCATATATGATTGCCTGCTCAAGAGTATAATTGGCAAGTTTGGTAAGAGGATGTATTCTTCTGGTTTCCGAATATCTCTTGATTAAAATGCCGTCGTCAGCATCAATGAAAATACTGATAACCCTGAGATCAGAATTCTGCTGAAGCTGCATCAGAATTTCATGAACGGAGAAAGAGTCTGCAGGAAGGTTGCGAACATCAATACTGACAGCGATTCTTTCGTACTGACCTGTCGAAACCCTGACAAGATCAGGCAGCAGAGTCACCGGCAGATTATCTACGCAGTAATAACCCAAATCTTCGATGCACCGAAGTGCTACTGTCTTTCCGGCACCGGATCTTCCACTTACCACAACCAGTTCCATAAAATCCTCACCAAAAAGCATCAACACACTTCAATTTCATAATAAAACACCACATGATTTTCTTCAATAGTGTCAACTTCATATTTGAACGGCCGTCATCTAAAAACATATCTAATGTCATCTGTATCCACACCTTAACAACATCTGTCACAGAGATAGTAAAACCGGACTAAGCAGATCAAAAACAGAAAATATTCAACATGAATACTCGTAATCTTCCGCAGCAGAAGTCACAAGGGAAACAAAAGTCAGAGAAAACAGTCAGAATTGATTTGTAGCTTTGAACGGGTTCCGTGAGCAGTCAAAAACATTGATTTCGTTAGTTAAGTCGCATTATTATCCCTAAAGGGGCTGTCGCTCTTGACTTTGATATCATATAAAGTTGACTATTAAGGTATGAGCGGAAGCTGCAAAAAATAGCACAGCTCAGGTCGGCTTGAACACCGACTGATCCGACTTGGCTGACAGGTACCGGAGCAGAAATCATCACTCTCTGAGATGAATGGTTCACTTTTGAATTACAATAATAAGGAAGTTGCTTATGCAGATTACAATAAAATGTCGCAATATCGAATTAACTGATGCTCTCAATGATTTTGTACAGGGTAAGTTTTCCAAATTAGACAGACAAAATGCTGAATGGATAAAAGAAATCCTTATT
The DNA here is from genome assembly GCA_902796095.1 of uncultured Aeromonadales bacterium. Classification (GTDB taxonomy): domain Bacteria; phylum Pseudomonadota; class Gammaproteobacteria; order Enterobacterales; family Succinivibrionaceae; genus UBA2804. Next base: position 2,950 of record CADBNP010000033.1, read on the forward strand.
ACTCTCTCTGTTGAGAAGCTAGAGCAGAAAGCTGAAGCTGTAGTTCAGGTAGTCGGTGAAACCTACCATACAGAAGCTGTAGGAGATGATCTTTATGCTGCCGTGGACGTTCTTCTGGACAAGGTAGTTCGCATTATTGTAAAGCACAAGGAAAAGCTTCAGAAATAATTTTTGAATCAGATTATATTACATTAAACAAAATTAACTTATCTGTGGCGGATTATATCCGCCATTTTTGTTTGCTGTTCAGTAAAAATCCGGATTTACGGGAATACTGCACTTTTTCATGAAAGAAGGAACACTTGTCAGTTGCCATCAGACAAACCATTCAATCAAGGGATTCTGAACAGAGCATCAGAATATTTTTCTGCAGGACTATTCCTGCGGATAGTCTGAAATACAGGAGGAAATCTCTTTTCTCAAGTCAGAAGGATCCACAACATTCAGTCTGATTCAGAAAGTTCGATCACATCATATTTACCCAAATAGATGACTTTATTCTCAAATCCTCAGCAACATCAAACACACTTCCCTTCACAAACATGACCAGTAGTTTGCCCTGGTGTCTGGAGAATTGGTAACGGAGACCTCTCAGGACTGCGTAGACAGAAGAAGAATGATTGTCCTGAACAAAGAATTAACCGGCAAAATTCTTCCTGAAAGCAGAATCCCGCCATGTCTCAAAAAAGAAACCTCTTTCATATCCATACACCGCGGGTTCCAGAACTTTAACCCAGGGATGTTCAACATCCGCTGCATTCATTCAGGAATAACTGCACCTTTTCAGATCAGTCGCTGGCAAAAAGATCACGGGTATAGACCTTATCCATGACATCCTTAAGATCATCAGTAACCCGGTTTGCCACAATAAGATCGCATTCTTTCTTGAATACATCCAGTTCTCTCTCCACCTTTGAATTAAAGAAGCTGTCTTCCTTCATAATAGGCTCGTAGACAACAACATTTACACCCTTGGCCTTGAGACGCTTCATAATTCCCTGTATGGAGGAGGAGCGGAAATTATCTGAACCGGATTTCATAACAAGACGGAAGATACCCACCGTCTTCGGCTTATGCTTCAGTATATCTGCCGCAATGTAATCCTTGCGCACCGAGTTTGAATCAACTATGGCCCGTATGATTGTGCTTGGCACATCTCTGTAATTGGCCAGAAGCTGCTTTGTATCCTTTGGCAGACAGTATCCTCCATATCCAAATGACGGATTGTTGTAAAAGTCTCCGATCCTCGGATCCATGCACACACCGCTTATAATGTCGCGAGTGCTGAGGTTCTTTGATGATGCATAGGTATCAAGCTCATTAAAAAAGGCAACTCTCATGGCAAGATATGTATTGGCAAACAGCTTGACGCTTTCAGCCTCCGTCGGCTTAATAATCAGCATAGGGATTTCGTCCCTGCTCTTTTCCGCACCGTCAGCCAGCAGGTTCAGATAAATCTTGCCAAACTCATCGTTATCCGTACCGATTATAATTCTGGAAGGGAACAGATTGTCGTAAAGTGCTTTACCCTCACGCAGAAATTCAGGTGAAAAATGCAGATTGCTGATACCGTATTTTTTCCGTGTTTCCTCGATAAAACCAACAGGCAGAGTACTCTTAACCACAATCTGGGCCTTCGGCGCATATTTCACAGACTTCTCGATAATATCGAGCACGGAATCAACATTAAAATAGTTTTCTTCAGGATCATAATTTGTAGGTGTTGCAACCAGCACAATTTCTGCCTCCTCCAGAGCCCTTACAGGATCTGACGTAGCCTCCAGATCAAGTTCCCTGGTTTCCAGGTATTTGCTGATGTACTCATCGGTTATCGGTGATTTTCTCTGATTGACAAGTTCAACCCTGGATTCACTGATTTCAAGAAGTCTGACCCTGTTTTTGACAGACAGCATAACAGCAAGTGAAAGACCGACGTAACCGGCACCCGCAACACATATATTCATATAAAATCCTTATGGAATTTTTTTATTTGAAAACGAAAAAGACTCTGGTATCAGGAAAGGCTCAAACAGCACAGCGATCCCTGTGACACTTCAGTATTATTTCAACCAGAGATACATAATCAGGATCTGAAGGGACTTCGCCGCGAAGCAGCCAGCGAAAAAGCATCAGATCCGATTCATCAAGAAATCTGACGAAGGTTTTCTGAGAGTCCTCACTGAGAGAGGCAAAATCCTCTTCAAAGAAAGGCTCTATCAGAAGATCAAGTTCTTTCATGCCGCGCCGGCACTGCCACCTGATATGATTCAACTCATTCTGACTGTACATAATGAAAATATCCGGATATCAAAAAAAACACAAATGGCAAAAACTAAACCGCAACAGGAGCCTTAATTGCCGGATAAGGATCATAATTCATGATTTCGAAATCTTCAAATTCATAATCAAAAATTGAAGGAGGACGACGTTTAATTTCAAGCTGCGGCAGAGTCTTCGGCTGTCTTGAAAGCTGCAGTCTGGCCTGCTCCAGATGATTCAAATAAAGATGAACATCACCGCCGGTCCAGACAAAATCACCCACACCGAGATCACACTGCTGAGCCATCATATGGGTAAGAAGTGCATAGCTGGCAATATTAAAGGGAACCCCGAGAAAAACATCACAGCTGCGCTGATAGAGCTGACAGGACAGTTTTTCGTTAACCACATAAAACTGAAAAAGAGCATGACACGGAGCAAGAGCCATTTTGTCAATCTCACCGGCATTCCAGGCCGAAACAATTATACGCCTTGAATCAGGATTATTTCTAATCTGATCTACCGCCTGGGATATCTGATCCACAACTCTGCCGTCAGCGGCCTGCCAGCTGCGCCACTGATGACCGTATACCGGACCAAGATCACCGTTTTCATCTGCCCATTCATCCCAGATGGTTACATTGTGATCATGCAGATACCCGACATTTGTATCTCCCTTCAGAAACCACAGCAGTTCATAGATAATGGAACGAAGATGAAGTTTCTTGGTTGTGACCAGAGGAAAACCGTCCTCAAGGGAAAAACGCATCTGATGACCGAAAAGCGACACAGTACCGGTTCCCGTGCGATCACTTTTCTCACTGCCCTCATCAAGAATTTTCTGCATCAGTTCAAGATACTGTTTCACTTTTTAATACCACCCTAAAATTCTCATTCACTGACGAATCTCTGCAAATCCAGTCCGCTTATGTAATCTGAAAGTCTTGCCTTCAGAGCCTCAATATCCTTCAAATCATTCTCTTCTACTATTCTGGTAATCTGACTGATATCAATGCGCCTTATAACATACTTAATTTTGGCAATGCTGCTCAGATTCATGCTGAAAATACGGTAGCCGAAAGCCAGCAGGATCACCATTCCCATTACACCGCCGCACATCTCACCGCAGACATCAACCTTGCTGCCAAGCTCTGATATCTTTCTCCCAATCTCCCGGAGAACCCTGAGCACAGCAGGATGATACGGGGTATAAATGTGCGATACGCGTGAATTGCTTCTGTCCACAGCAAGCATATACTGTGTAAGATCATTTGTGCCGATGGAAAAGAAATCCACCAGCGGTGCCACATCCTCAAGAATAAACAGCATTGAAGGAACTTCAATCATGACACCGAACTTAGGATATTTAAGCGTTTTTCCTTCACATTTAATTTCGTCAAGAACCTCCTGATATGCATCATCAAGAATACGCTTCGCATCCATGACCTCGTCGACGGATGTAACCATAGGGATCATGATATTGAGATTGTCCAGTCCGACTGACGCCCTGAGCATTGCCTTGTACTGTGAGAGCAGGATGGACTGGTTGTCAAGAGTCATGCGAATACCACGCCAGCCTAGAGCCGGATTGATTTCCTCAACCTTAAAATACGGAAGTCGCTTGTCTCCGCCGACATCCAGAGTTCTCATGCATACCGGCATTCCGCTGAAAGAACGAAGAAATTCGGCATAGAAACCCTGCTGTTCTACCTCAGTCGGGAAAGAACTCTGAAGCATGAACTGAATTTCAGTACGGTACAGTCCCACTCCGTCGAGAAATGATTTCTCCTCCTTTTTCATATCAACATCAAGACCGGCATTTAATGCAACCCAGACTCTCTGACCGTCAGTACTTACCACCGGCTGGCAGAATTCCTTCTCCACCATCTCCTGCATATGTCTGCGACGACGGATAATCTCCTCATATTCCTCTCTGACGGCAGAGTCAGGCTCTATGAGAATTTCACCCTTTGTGCCATCCAGCACAAGGATCTTCTTATCTACGGCGTCAAGAGGAATCTGGACCCCCATCACAGCCGGAATATTCAGAGATCTTGCCATAATCGCCGCATGTGAATTCACGGAACCCTTAAGTGAAACAACTCCCTTGAGCACCTTGGTCGGGATTTCAACCAGAAGCGAAGCGGAAACCTCCTCTGCCACAAGAATAACCGGAGTATTCAAATCATAATTATGAGCCTGGTTGTGGGCCAGCTTGCTGAGAAGACGCTGTGCAACATCTCTTATATCGACAGTACGATCCTGCATGTATCTGGAACCGCCATCGGCAAGCTTGGAAATCATCTCCTCGCAGACAATCTTAACTGCAGAAACTGCCATAATCTTCTGCTCGCTGATTGCCTTTACAATTTTTTCCGAGAAGCTTACATCGTTAATCATCATGGAGTAAATTTCCAGGATCTCAGATGTCTCATTTTTTGAAGATGTCTGATTTATTCGGAGCATCAGAGTATCAAGATCAAGCTGAACCTGGAAAATAGCCTGCTTGAAAAGTTCAACCTGGGTAAACACATCATCAGTATGAGTCACCACCACATGATCCAGATCCAGCTGCGGATACCATACAAAGGCACGGGCCACGCTCTGTCCGTTGGATGCGGCTATGCCCTTTATCGGCTTTGAAAAACAGCGTTCGATTTTCATCTGATTAAGCATCTGGGCATGTGCCACCTTCGAAGCCAGCTGTGCAGCCAGAGTAACAATGAATGATTCATCTGACTCGTCGAATTTACGCGGTTCCTTCTGCTGAACAACAAGAACACCGAGAAGCTGGCGCTGATCAACAATCGGAACTCCGAGAAATGAACGGAAGCAGTCCTCCCCGACCTCCGGCAGGTATTTGAAATTCGGGTGCGCCGTGGCATCGGCCAGATTTATCACCTCAAGTTTTTTGCCTACATAACCTACAAGTCCGTCTCCGTAATGCAGGATCGTCTTGCCCACGGCATCCTGTGACAGACCGTCGGATGAAACCAGACGGAATCTTTTCTCGTTAGGCTCTGCAAGGTATATGGAGCAGCAGTCCGCATTAAGTGATTCCTTGGTTTTTACCACCAGATTGTGCATTGCATCCTGAAGATTCGGAGCAGCAATGACACTTTCAATAATTTTTCGAAGTAGTGTTAACACCAGTGTTTCCTTGCTTGATATGACTTTTCACCCAAATTTTTTCTGATAGTCGGACGGCATGACTGCTGCGTTGCCTCCAGAAACTCCCTCAGAACCCTGCGGTATACATCCCGCTTGAAAGATATGACCTGCCGGATCGGATACCAGTAGGAAACCCAGCGCCAGCCGTCAAATTCCGCATCATCAGTGTGATCAAAGCAGATGCTTTTCTCCCTCTCCTCGGAAAGCAGCAGCAGAAACCATTTCTGTTTCTGTCCGATGCATACAGGAACCGAATCAGCATGAACAAGACGCTTGGGAAGCTTGTATTTGAGCCAGTACTTTGTCTGATCCACAAGAACCACATCCGTCTCGGCAAGCCCAAGTTCCTCCTTCAGTTCCCGGTACATAGCCTGCTCCGGACTCTCCCCCTGGTCCACGCCGCCCTGGGGAAACTGCCAGGAATTCTGACCGATACGTCTGGCCCAGAGAACCTGTCCCACCCTGTTACAAATCACAATGCCCACATTGTAGCGGTAACCTTCCTGATCTATCACAAAAAAAAGACTCTCCACCTCAGTCAGATATGCTAATTTTTTCACAAATGATGCATTATCTCAAGAAACACACAATTCTTTATGACTGAATTTAAAACCAGCACACAAACATCAGCACAAATGGCTGTCGGCACATCGGCAAATGAGACTTTTCAGAACGGGAGCAGGGTAAATTAAATATGGTCTGTGTTAGAATTCTGCCATGCTCAGGGAATGATAGGATGAAAAAAAAATGAAAAAAGTGCAGCGTCCGGAAAATGTGGACGAGCTGATGCAGCGCTGCTACTCCATAGCAGGGCTCAGCATCGGTGAAATAGCATCAAATCATGGTCAGGTTCCTGAAAAGTTGCTCCACTACAAAGGATGGTTCGGACAGCTTATAGAAACCGTTCTCGGAGCTGATGCCGGAAGCACTCCGACACAGGATTTCTACGAGCTTGGCATAGAACTCAAAACAATTCCCCTGGATGAAGAATACCATCCGCTGGAAACAACTTTCGTATGCATAACTCCCCTGATGGGCGTAAGCGGAATGATCTACGAGGAGTCAAACGTCCGCAACAAGCTTAACTGCGTTCTGTGGGTTCCCTTCAGCGGATCAAGAAATATTCCTGTATCAGAACGGACAGTCTACACTCCTTTTCTCTGGAGTCCCAGCAGAGAGGAGGATCTGGCACTCAGAGCGGACTGGAATGACCACATGGAAAAAATTGCCACCGGACAGATAGAAAGCATAACAGCAAGAGACGGAGATGTGCTTCAGATCAGACCGAAAGCTGCGGACGGAAAGGCTCTTACGAAAGCAATCGGTGCTGACGGCAGCATTATCATGACAAGGCCGAGAGGCTTCTATCTCAGAAAATGCTTCACTGACTCTATCATCAGACGGGAATACAAAATTTAGAAATCGATGATTTTGGAATCGTTGATTTCAAAAAAAATTTTTTTAAACATAAAATCAAACCGCTGTTTTTTTTATCTTTAATCAAATTTCAGTGTTCTAAAAAAAATTTTTAGCCCGTCTGAACCCGTACAGTTACTGAATTCTGCTAAAAAATAATCTGTTAATAAAAAAATTTTTTCAAATCAAAAAAAAATTTTTTTAATTTAAAAAAAAATTGTGTAAAATAGCATTGTGTATTTTTTGCACTAAACAAGGAATAAACTATGTCAGTATCTAAAAAATATAATAAAACAACAAACGAAGTCAAGTTGACATTCAAGGTTACCAAGGAAGCCTCTCAGAATGCCAAGCAGGTATTTCTTCTTTGTGAAAACAACGGCTGGGATCCGGTAGAGATGACTCAGCTGAAGAGCGGGGATTTCAAGGTTGATGTCAAGGTAGAAGGCAAGTTGGATGCCGAGTACCAGTACCGTTTCCGCCTCGTAATGGAAGACGGTCAGGAAATTTTCGACAATGACTGGGAAGCAGACAGATATGTACCGAACGTATTTGGCGGCGAGAATTCTCTGGTTGATCTTAAGATCGGTCTGACTGCCGATATCGAAGAGGCTGCACCTGCAGCTGCTCCTAAGGCAGAAAAGACTGCAGCTCCAAAGGCTGCTGATGAAAAGCCTGCTAAGAAGACTACAGCAGCAAAGAAGACCACTGCTGCAGCAAAGAAGAAGAAGTAATATTTTCATAAACTGCCAAACGGCAAAAAGGCGGAGTTGTCAGACTCCGTTTTTTTTTGGTTCTAATAACCTGATGAATTATCTTGCTGATTCCGTGAACAGCACTATTACAAAAACGAGATTGTAAAGATCCTGTTAAAATAACAGATCCAGGAGAAATATCAGATGAAAAAATTCAACACAACGGCCGTATGCATACCTTCCAGGCATTATATGGCGGATCTCTCCGAGAAAGTTCAGGAAATTAAAATGCTGGTTGATGACGGAAAGTATTTTACGATCAACAGGGCAAGGCAGTACGGAAAGACAACAACCCTGACAGCCTTAAATTTGGCTTTGTCTGACCAGTATGATGTCA
>CADBNP010000034.1 GCA_902796095.1 uncultured Aeromonadales bacterium
CCTGCATCCCTATACAAGACGCCACAGCCGCAGTCTTAAGAAGATTTTTTCCGAGCTCAGGATCCCGGTATGGGAGCGGCGGAGGATCCCGCTGGTGATCAGTGAGGGCAAGGTGGCAGGCTTATTTCCTGATCTTCCGGAGCTTTCAAACTATGTAAAGGAAAACGGGTATGTATTCAGACGTGTCCCGTGATTTCTTGCTCGGGGTAAAAACTCAAGCCGCAAGTTAGGTAAAGCATATACAGAAAAAGAAAGTGCACCGGCATAACCAGTGCACAAACTAAATCACAATGAGCAAAATTTCCACTAACAACCTTTTAGAGTGTGATTTTTCTAAAAAGTTCCGTAATTATTTTGAATAAAATTAAAAAATTCAAATTTTTATAATCTGCCTGAACAACTCGGGATCCCGGATTATGACAGCCGGATTAACCTGGCCATGTAAAACCCGTCAAATCCTGTTTCTGAAGGATAAACAGTTTTGTCCTCCTCCAGTTTGAATTCATCTGGATGATTCTTTAAAAAATTTCTGATTTGGAGTTCATTTTCTACCGGCATAATTGAGCAGGTGGAATAAACCAGTTTGCCGCCAATCTTTACCATTTTTGAATAATTTTCCAGGATCTCAGCCTGGGTTGAGTACAGAGCGTTCAGTCTTGATGCGGTGTCAGCCCATTTGATATCAGGATTTCTTTTAAGAACTCCGATGCCGGAGCAAGGAACATCAAGCAGTACCCGATCTGCTGATCCGCTTAGTCTTTTGATAACTTTGCTTGAATCTATGAGTCTGGTTTCGATATTGAAGGCTCCGCCTCTTCTGGCTCTCTGTTTCAGATTTTTCAGCTTCCATTCCGCCACATCCATGGCAATTATGGTGCCTTTCCCCCTGGTAATAGCAGCCAGGTGCATTGTTTTTCCTCCGGCACCGCTGCAGGCGTCTATTATTCTCATTCCAGGGTGAACATCAAGAAAAGGTGCTATTAACTGGGAGCCGGCATCCTGCTGTTCAAAAAAGCCGTTGGCGAAAGCATTCATCTTAAAGAGTGATGCGTCAGAAAGTATCTCAAGAGCTGAAGGTACGCCATTCACATCTCTGGTATCAACATTAGATCTCAGAAGAGTTTTTACCAGTTCCTCCTTTGTTGTTTTAAGGGTGTTAACCCGTATAAACCTCTTCGGGACATCACAGAGTGCATGGCGCTCTGCGGGCCATCTTTCACCCAGCTCATAGTCACCGTGCACTTCAAGCCATTCAGGACAGCCGTCGATCAGTGATTTGTTTTTCTTCAGATCCTTGTTTCTGATCCGTATCTCATTCACGTTCAGCGGCGGTGTTCTTGCCCCCTCAGTCTGGTGCAGGTTGTTGATTACATGCCATATGTGCACCAGTCTGTCGATATTGGCTGCGGTTTCCGTCTGTTTCGGGGTTATATCAATCAGCTTGAGAAAATAGTTAAGCCGGCGCATTATATCTCCCACCACTCTGGTAACAAGGGCCTGTTCCCGATTGCAGACACTTACCTTGTGAAAGTAGATGGAATATGACTCATCTATGCTTTTTTTATCATTTAGAATTGAATAAAGAATTGATGTGGCAAGACGGAACTGAAACGGAGTAAGTGTATTAATTTTCATAGGAAAAATTTCTGTCTGTGGTGAATTGATCAGAACGATATTTCATCAAGCGTTTTTGAAAAACTTGGCAGGAAAACATCCTCAAAATACCGGATGGCAGGGGAGCTTTTCGCTCTCTCATCCAGACTGGCCCGGAGTCTTGTCGCCGCAGCCGAGAATTCGGTGTTGTTTGCCTTGATTTCTGACATGCATTTTATGTATGCACACATGGTATCGGCATCCTTGACGATACGGAGGATCCGTTCATCTGCCCCCTTTCCGGTAATAATACCTCTGAAGGTATCTTCAAATTCCTTCGGCAGCATGCCGATCAGCTTTTCTTCTGCCATTTTTTCCAGTTTCTTATATTCCTGGGCAATATGTTCATTCTGGTATTTGACGGGTGTAGGCAGATCACCGGTAAACACCTCAGGCGCATCATGATAAAGTGCTATCAGTGCCGCCTTTGATGAATCGATGTCAGAGCCGGTAAGCATATTCTCGATGAGAGCCATCATGTGCGCAATCATGGCTACCTGGAGACTGTGCTCGGCTATATTTTCACTGTTAACATTACGCATCAGCGACCATCTGCTGATTAAAGACATTCTGGCCAGCTGAGCGAAAAAATGACTGTTTTTCTGATCCTTATCCATTTATTACTGATGATATGTTTTCAGGAAATGAGCAAATCTCGAGGCGGCATCAGTGAGAATTTCTTCATTTGGAATAAATGTCACTCTGATATGATCCGGACGGGGCCAGTTGAATCCGGTGCCCTGGACAACAAGAAGATGCTCCTGCCTCAGCAGATCCAGCACCATTTTTCCGTCATCCTTGATGTTGAATTTTTTTATATCAATTTTAGGGAACATGTAAAGTGCCGCTTTTGGTTTTACAGCAGTGATCCCCGGGATCTGGGTGAAAAGGTTGTAAATAATGTCTCTCTGTTTGCGAAGTTTTCCGCCTGGCACGATAAGCTCGTTAATTGACTGATATCCGCCCAGGGCTGTAGGGATCGCCATCTGGAAAGGAACATTTGCACAGAGACGCATTGTGGCCAGCAGTTCAAGTCCGCTGATATAACCGGCTGCCCTGTTCTTCGGACCGCTTACAACCATCCATCCCTGTCTGAATCCGCAGGCCCGGTAGGCCTTTGACAGACCGTTGAACGTAATGGTGAGAACATCGTCACTCAGGGTGCAGAGACTTCTGTGGGCGGTGTCGTCATAGAGGATTTTGTCGTAGATTTCGTCTGCATACAGGATCAGATTGTGCTGTCTTGCAATCTCGATAATTTCCAGCAGAATGTCAGTGCTGTAAACAGCTCCGGTCGGATTATTAGGATTGATGAGAATTATGCCCCTGGTTCTTGATGATATTTTTTTCTTTATGTCATCAATATCAGGAAACCATCCCTGCTGCTCGTCGCATATATAGTGAACAGCCTTTCCTCCGGCCAGATTTACTGCAGCTGTCCATAGAGGATAGTCAGGTGCCGGAACCAGCATTTCGTCACCGTTGTTAAGCAGTGCCTGCATTGACTGTACTATCAGCTCCGAGCAGCCGTTGCCGATGAAGACATCATTGACGTCAACATCCCTGAGCCCTTTCTGCTGATAGTGCTGAACTATGGCCTTTCTGGCTGTGAACAGACCTTTGGAGTCGCAGTATCCCTGATTCTGTGGCAGGTTGACAATAACATCCTTTACAATTTCCTCAGGTGCGTCAAAGCCGAAAGGTGCCAGATTACCGATATTAAGCTTAAGAATGCGGTGACCTTCCTCTTCCAGTCTTCTTGCTTCCTGGTGGACACTTCCACGTATGTCGTAACATACATTGTCTAATTTGTGTGCTTTATCTATAAACATCTTTATAACCTTCGAATGACTGCACATTTCGCTACTGTGGTTTTCGGTAAATCACAGGTGCTTACTGCTTATTCAATTATATCATGTCGAATGCGGGATTTTTTTATTGAAGACGCTTTTTGTTCACTGTTAAAGCCGGTTGTCGTGAAAACAGCGGCATTCTGCAAACATCCTCACTGAATGCCGGAAATTCTTCGTTATGTCTCTGTTCAACAAAGGTGTTGATACCACAGAAACACAATACATAAAGTATTTTTGAACTTAAAAAAGTAAAATTTTGAGTTTATATAACTTTATGACTTATCAAGTTTATTTCTGGAACAACGCTATTTCTTAACTGAACCTTCACTATCTGAAGACAGGGGCCTTTTCCTCCCTCAGATACTGAAGCAGATTGCGTTCGTATTCGAAGTGAGGAAGAAGTTTCTTTTCTTCATTCATGATTCTGTATTCGTTTGAATCAGGAGAATAGTCATTTGTAAAAACAACAAACGGAACCAGGTTGTTGTTTATTGTTCTGACATAACCTGCGAGGTTTCGCACATGTCTTATGGTACCTGTTTTTGCAATGATGTTTCCTTTCAGTGGAGGATTTATTACACTTGCTCTTTTCAGCATGGTGCCGCTTTCTCCCGAAACCGGCAGAAGTTCGAGCATGTGGAGACGGCTGTCATTGTTTTTGATGTACTTCAGAACCTGAAGCATGGTACTTACTGAAATCAGGTTATATGACGACAGGCCGCTTCCGTCGTAGAGATCAGCTCCGCCGAACTGTATGCCTGCTTTTTCTCTCAGAATACCCTTTATGCCCTGGGCCGCTCCGTAAATATTCACAGCAGTTTTCTTCAGGTACGATCTGGCGGCAGCTGCGGCAATGGCTTCGGCATAAAGATTGTCCGAGTATTTGAGCATATGCTTTACCATGACAGGAAGTTCCGGCGACACGGACGTATCCAGAACAGTGAGTTTTTCTGTCGATTTCTGGGATATTTCTATTCTGCCGGAATAGGAAATTCCCGAATTCCTCAGTGCTATATGTACGATGTCTTTTGCCCAGAGATTTGGATCCTGTACAGCAAATTTAAATTCCTGCACGTAGTTGCGTTTGCGGTTGATTTCCTCGTTGAAACATCCTGTTACTCTGTAGGAATTATTTATGGACGGCTCCACAATCATCGGGCAGTTGCCGTCGGCAAGAGCGCTTTTAGGTTTTGGTTCCACATCAAAGGAAACCTTTATTGGCTGGTATTCTGAAAGCACAGGTAAAGAGAAGGTTCTGGCGCCTCTGTTCAGATTGGCCTTGGTTACAATGCAGTTGTGATCAATTATGACACCGCCTGCGGGTGCGGCAAAGCAGAGTGTCAGATCCTCCCATGGCCAGCCTGCTCCTCTGGTGTAACCCTTGAAAACTTCCGAGTTGATAATAACGTTTCCTCTGATTTTTTTTACACCTGAATCCTTCAGATTTTTGAACATTCTTGTCAGTTTTTCTGAAGTGAAAGTAGGATCTCCTGCAAATTCAATAATCAGGTTGCCGTTGATTATTCCGCTGTTTTTGGCATTTCTGGCATCGCGGGCATCTGTCTTCAGACTAGTTCTGAATCTGAAACTGTC
>CADBNP010000035.1 GCA_902796095.1 uncultured Aeromonadales bacterium
ACATATTCGCAGAAATCGGAGAACTCACAGCCATATGCACCTATATTCTGAACGGGAGCGGCGCCGCAGGTTCCTGGAATAAGGGCAAGATTTTCAATGCCCGCAATACCCTGACGGGTAAGAGAATTCACAAGTTCATGCCAGATTTCTCCGGCAGAGGCTCTTACATGATAAAAAGAAGCATCTTCGGTAATATCAACACCGGAAATACGCATCAACCCGACCTGCCCCCTGAAATTTTCAGTAAAAAGAACATCAGAGCCGCCGCCGAGCAGAACACGGGGCGTCCTGATCCGGAGAAAAGATACACAGTCCTCCCTGTTCTCAAGAACTGATATATCATCAGCCAGGACATCGAGACCGAAGGTATGATAGGGTTTCAAGCTTTCCATAACAACTATTCAATTCTGGTGATATTGCATCCCAGACCGTTAAGCTTGTCCTCTATATGCTCATAGCCGCGATCTATGTGATAGATACGATCCACAATCGTTTCACCCCTTGCTATTGTTCCGGCAAGAACAAGAGAAGCCGAGGCTCTGAGATCCGTGGCCATAACATTTGTTCCCACAAGATACGGAATATCATGACAGATTGCGGTATTGCCCTGCAGTTCTATGTTCGCTCCCATGCGGTTGAGTTCCGGAACATGCATGAAACGGTTTTCAAAGATCGTCTCCACCACAACACCGTCACCCCTCGCCACCGCATTGAGCAGAGTGAACTGTGCCTGCATGTCTGTAGGAAAGCCGGGATATGGCTTTGTCGTTACGGACACAGGGTAGAGTTCTCTTCCCCTCATATCCAGTTCAATGGTGTCAGCGGTTGTTTTAATAATGGCTCCGGCTTCAGTCAGCTTGTCGAGGACAATCTCCAGCAGTTTCGGATCAGTGTTGAGACAGCGTATATGTCCCTTTGAAATTGCAGCACCCACAAGAAATGTTCCGGTTTCAATACGGTCCGGCTGAACCCTGTAGGTTCCGCCCTTCAGACTTTCCACACCCTCGATGGTTATGGTACTTGTGCCGGCTCCGGAAATTTTTGCACCGAGAGTATTGAGGAAATTGCTCAGATCACAGATCTCCGGTTCCCTGGCGGCATTGTCAATTACTGTTGTTCCCCGGGCCAGTACCGCAGCCATAATCAGATTTTCAGTACCCGTTACTGAAACAAGATCCATATTGATGCGGTTTCCATTAAGGCGGCCGGAAGGTACAGCAGACTTGATATATCCTGATTCAACCCGGATTTCGGCTCCAAGAGCTTCAAGACCCTTGATATGAAGATTGCACGGTCTTGCACCGATGGCACAGCCTCCGGGCAGAGATACCTCAGCCATGCCAAGTTTTCCGGTAAGAGGACCCAGGCTCATTACGGATGCCCGCATGGTTTTTACCAGTTCATACGGTGCTATGTAATTGCCTACCCGCCCCTCGATATAAACCTCGTTGCCGATCATCTCGCACTTTTTACCTGCCAGCGTAAGCAGCTTCAGTGCAGTTCTGACATCCATAAGCTTTGGAATGTTTGTAAGCTTTACCGGCTCATCTGTAAGAATTGTGGCAAAAATCAGTGGCAGTGCGGTATTTTTGGCACCGGAAATAACAACATCTCCGGACCAAGGCTTGGAGCTGCCCTTAATTTTAAGTTTATCCATTGTTTCTGAATTCCATTAGATCATCTACTTGGTATAGGCGAATAAGAGATATCAATGACGACGGAGCATTGTGACATGTAAGACGCTGACCGCGTTCTCTGCACTTTTTGCCCCATTTTACCAGAAAGGCGACAGCTGACGAATCGCAGCTGCTCACCTTCGTAAAATCAACCTCACTGTCTGCAAACCACACATCATGACAGGAGGTCCAGATCCGGGAAACACAGTCGTGATCCAGTCTCGTTTCTTCAATTCTGATCATAAATCGAACCTACTTGGATGAAGGCAGGTTGTGCTCCTCTAGCATCTGACATACCTTGTCTATTCCGTTCTTGACGATAAGATCGTTGAATTCCGCCTGCTTTGAAGAAAGGAGACTGATGCCCTCCGCCACCATGTCATAAACCTTCCACTCGCCGGTTTTCTGATTCTGTCTGAGCTTGAAGGCTATCTGATACTGATTGCCGTCACCGGTCTTGAGAGAAACGTTTACAATGGAGCTTTTGGCATCACCCACAACCTTCGGATCAATAACAAGGCTGTGATTGTCATATTTGCCAAGTGCAGAAGAGTAGGTATCGATAATGTAGGTTTCAAAGGCCTGAACAAATCTCTTTCTCTGATCCTCATTGGTGGAGCGGATATTTGCTCCGAGAACCTTGTATGCGGCATACTTGATATCCACATACGGCATAAGATCCGTTTTTACCAGATTTTTCAATGCCGAAGGATTTGCAACGGTCTGTTTTGTCAGCTTGGGAAACAGGTTGTTTGATACATTGCTGATTAAATCATAGGCCCCGTCCCCTGCCATAGCAGCACCTGACAGAGCAAAAAACATAACCAGACCGATAAAGTAAGCCCATATTTTTTTCATCATTTAAGTTCTCCTTATTAATTAGAACTGCCGCTGTCGGCTTTGCTGGACGAAACGCTGTAAAGAAACTTACCCAGCAGTTCTTCCAGCACAATTGCTGATTCAGTAAAGTTGGTGGTATCCCCGTCCTTCAGATAGACAGGATTGCCGTCATCGTCCATACTTGCAAAATCCGGTTTGACGCCAAGATACTGTTCACCTAGAAGTCCGGAAGTCAGCACCGAAAACGTGGTATCGGAACCGAGTTCACTGTAGCGGCGATCAAGCTTAATGGCAACCACAGGCTGCAGAGTTTTCGGATCAATCTGAATGCTGGAGACACTGCCGATTACAACACCGCCCAGCTTCACCGGGGATCTGACCTTGAGTGAGCCTATGTTGCTGAACCTTCCGTATACCGTGTAAAACTCCTTGGCATCCGTATTCAGGGTAAGACCGGCAACCTTGAGAGCCAGAACAACAGCCGCGGCAATACCGGCAACAAGAAAGCAGCCAACTATAAATTCAAGCCAATTAACTTTCATAAAAAATCCTATTTCAGTTGAACATCAGCGCTGTCAACACAAAATCCAAACCCAGCACAATCAGCGACGAATGAACAACCGTCTGCGTTGTCGCCTTACTTATACCTGCCGCCGTCGGCAGACAATTATAACCGTTAAACAAAGAAACCCAGCAGACAACAACAGCAAAAATCACACTTTTGATCCAGCCCTGGGCTATGTCGTCATATAAATCCACCGATGCCTGCGTACCTGTCCAGAACGTGCCCTCATCAATTCCGAGCCAGTCGACGCCAACCATTTTGCCGCCGTAGATACCGATGACAGAAAACATGAAGGTAAGCAGAGGCAGAGATACAAACCCTGCCCAGAAACGGGGCGATATCACGCGGCGAAGTGGATCAACAGCCATCATCTCCATGCTGGACAGCTGCTCGGTAGCCTTCATGAGTCCTATCTCCGCCGTAAGAGCGGATCCCGCCCGTCCGGCAAAAAGAAGAGCAGCCACAACTGGTCCAAGTTCCCGCAGAATTGAAAGACTTACAAGAGGTCCCAGACTGGCCTCGGCCTTGAACTGAACCAGAACATTGTAGCCCTGCAAACCGAGAACCATTCCTATAAACAGTCCTGAAACAATAATAATCATTACGGACTGAACACCAACCACGTACAGCTGCTCCACAAAAAGAGGGAAATGCTTTTTAAACTGCGGTCTGCCTATCAGTGCATGAAGCAGTACCAGCAGAGCCCGTCCGAGAGCAGTAAGGAATTCGATGCCGCTGCGCCCGAGATTTGAAATAGGTTTAACCAGCATAATCAAAGTTCCTCAAGATAGTTTCCCGCAGGATAATGAAACGGCACCGCTCCGTCGGGAAGACCGTGAATAAACTGATACACATCGGGATGTCTCTCCTCCTTGAGCTGATCCGGTATACCGTGAGCAAGGACTCTGCCTCCGGAAACCAGATAAACATAATCGGCAATGGACATTACTTCACTGACATCGTGAGAGACAATAATTGAGGTCAGACCGAGAGTGGTATTGAGTTCCTTTATAAGTTTGAGCAATACCGCCATGGTGATGGGATCCTGACCTGTAAGCGGCTCGTCATACATGATAAGCTCCGGATCAAGAGCAATTGCTCTTGCAAGAGCGGCACGACGGGCCATTCCTCCGGAAAGTTCCGAAGGCATGAGAAAAGCAGCCCCCCTCAGTCCGACAGTTTCAAGCTTCATCAGAACAAGCGTGCGGATCAGCTCCTCCGGCAGAGATGTATGCTCTCTGATAGGATAAGCAACATTATCAAAAACATTCATACCGGTAAAAAGAGCTCCGCTCTGAAAAAGCATGCTCATTCTTTTTCTGAGTTCGTAAAGAGCGCCGCGGCCAAGTTTCGGAACATTTCTGTCCTCATAAAACACAGAGCCGCTGTCAGGCTTCAGCTGACCGCCTATTATCCGGAGAAGTGTTGTTTTGCCTGTACCGCTCGGTCCCATTACAGCTGTAATTTTCCCGCGGGGAATGGACAGAGACACATTGTCATAGATTTTGCGGAGTCCGCGGAAGAAGGTTACATTCTCTATTCTGATCAGAGGATCCTGTAACATTGTCATTAAAACCTCACCTATGTGATTTAATCCATGCAGGATTAAACATTGTCTTCAGACAGATGCAAATCAACCTTCAAAAAAAGTTCTGTCAGACTGATACTGCAATGTTTCATGCATCTTTCGAGCAAGTCTCACAGCGATTTCAAGTCCGTTTTCTATCCGCCGAGTGTCGAGTCATTGTGCCACAAAAAGTGATAAAAATCACGAAATTTGATAATTTTTTAACCAGTCCGAAGCGGCACAAAAGTTCCCCATCCCAGTACCGTCACTGATTTAGGGCAGGGACAATATAGAGACATCAGAAAAACTGATATGTTCAAAAAACAGGAAAATAAAAGCAGAAGGAGCAGGAAAAAAGTGATAGGACTGAAACAGAAAGGTTCTGCGAAAAAGAAAAGCGAATCACAGGGATCCGCCTCATCTTAATCTAATCCTGTCCGGCTGAATAAAAACCGGCAGAAAACACGAGAGACTCAGTCAACCTCGGGATCGATCTCTTCAGTAAATTCCTTGGCTTCAATGGTCACGCATTCTCCTCCGCCGTTCGGAAAAACAGCAATTTCAATGCTTACCTCATCAAGTTTCGGAACCCAGTTGGCCAGCCACTTGACCAGAGACAGTTCAGTAGCTTCACAGTTCATCAGATTGTTGTCCTTTGCAAACTCATAGGCAAAATCCGGATGAGGCCACACCGGTATGGTTATGGACTGGGATTCCTCATCCTCGGTAAAAATAATATCCTTGGTAACAGAATTCCTGACAACCCAAAACTGAAGTTCCTGCTTTACTCTTTTAACAAAAAAATCATATCTGTCCTCTGCACTTGCATACAGATATTTTTTAAATTCCTGTCGTGACAATGGCAATGGCATACACTATCTCTCTCTTGTCGATGTATTCCCGTTTTTCAACTGCTGCTGTATTTGTTATATCGTCAACTTGCGACGATCCTTAAAAATTATGTTTGATTATCAAATCCGGCGGATCTCATTCCCGCCAGCTAACAGCACCCGTCGGCACTCTCTTGGCATTATACCACGTTGCAATTTTATCTATGCAGTAAAACTCAATGTTTCACAGCACATCGCAGAAATTATGCAGCAATCTCGGGATATATCACAGTTTTAGCTGTTTTTCTCTTTGGCTTTTCCCAGCACGTCCCTGAGAAATTTTCCGGTAAAGGATTTTTTAATTGTGGAAACGTGTTCCGGAGTACCCTGCGCAATAATTTTACCTCCGCCTTCACCGCCCTCCGGTCCTAGATCCACAATCCAGTCTGCGGTTTTTATAACATCCATATTGTGCTCAATCACCACAATCGTGTTACCCCTGTCTCTGAGTTTCAGGAGCACCTTGAGAAGCAAAGCCACATCCTGGAAATGAAGACCTGTGGTAGGTTCATCCAGAATATACAGAGTTCTGGTGGTGTCACGCTTGGAGAGTTCCTTGGCGAGCTTTATTCGCTGTGCTTCTCCTCCGGAAAGAGTCGTTGCCGACTGTCCCAGTGTTATATAGGAAAGTCCGACATCCATAAGCAACCTGAGCTTAGAAGCAATCAGAGGAATTGATTTAAAGAATTCGTAGGCTTCCTCCACCGGCATTCTGAGTACATCGGCAATAGTCTTGTCCTTATATTTCACCTCGAGAGTTTCACGGTTGTAGCGATCGCCCCTGCAAACGTCGCACGGTACAAAAATATCCGGAAGGAAGTTCATGGAAACTCTTACCAGACCGTCTCCCTGACAGGCACTGCATCTTCCGTTGCCGACATTAAATGAAAACCTGTTTGACTTGTAGCCCCTTGTCCTGGCTTCCGGTGTTGCTGCAAAAAGTTCTCTGATTTCAGTGAATACACCAATATAGGTTGCCGGGTTTGATCTCGGAGTCCTGCCGATAGGAGACTGATCAACAGCTATGACATTGTCCAGATATTCAAAACCTTCAGTTCCCGTGCACAGTGAATTTGCTGTATTGCTCAGCTGTGCCCTGCTGTACGGATCGTATCTGGACCGGTTGCAGCTGCAATTTGCCACTGTATGCAGAACATCATTGATCAGCGTTGATTTACCGGATCCGGAAACACCGGTTATACAGGTAAACAGACCAAGAGGCAGGGCAAGATCCACATTCTTCAGATTATGCTTTGATACTCCGTTAATTTTCAGCCATTTGGCAGTGCTTGAGCTGCGTCGTGTCGGTACGGGGATTACCTTACGACCGGACAGATAATCTCCGGTAAGAGATTCCCTGTTGCTGATCACATCCTGCGGTGTACCCTCAGCAATAATCCTGCCGCCGTGGACTCCGGCTCCCGGTCCTATGTCAATAAGATAATCCGCTGCTAGCATGGTCTCCTCATCATGCTCAACAACAATCACAGTATTTCCAAGCTCCTTCAGATGCTGAAGCGTGCTTAGAAGTCTCGTATTATCCCTCTGATGAAGACCTATGCTCGGTTCATCAAGCACATACATCACTCCTACCAGACCGGCACCGATCTGACTGGCCAGTCTTATACGCTGTGCCTCACCGCCGGAGAGTGTATCGGCTGATCTGGCAAGAGTCAGATAGCCAAGCCCCACATTAACCAGAAATGAAAGTCTGTCCCGTATCTCCTTGAGCAGTTTTTCTGCAATTTTTTCCTTCTGACCGGTAAAGGTTATCGACTTGAAAAAGGTTTCCGCCTTGGCGACCGGCATGTTGATAACATCCAGAATATTCATATTGTTTATGAATACATTGCTGGCTTTTTCATTAAGCCTGCTGCCGTGACATAACGGACATGTTCCAGTCCTGAAAACACTCCTGAAAGGATTTGAGTAGACATAGTAATCGCTTCTGCGTCTCTCGGTAATCTTTACGATACCATCAAAAGTTTTCTTCTCAGTTGCTGTATCCACCTCCGGATCATATCCATAGGGGGAATAACGCGGCAGATTCAGCAAAACATCTCCGGTTCCGTTCATCAGGAGATTTTTCTGGGCATCCGTCAGTTTTGAATATGGAACATCAATGGAAAACTTGAAGTGCTTTGCAACGGCCTCAAGGATGGAGTAATAATAGGAATAATTGCTGTCCCAGCCTTTGATGGCGCCGTCAGCGATTGTTTTTTTTGGATCCCTGATCAGTTCCGACATATCAAGTATTTCCTTTTCACCGAGACCTCCGCATTCAGGACATGCACCGTTCGGGTTGTTAAAGGAGAAAAGCTTGGGTTCCAGCTCGGAGAGGCTGTATCCGCATACGGGACAGGCAAAACGATTCGAAAAAACCATTTTTTTCTGACCAGGCTGCGGCTCCACGTAGTCAACATAGACAAGACCCTCGGACTTCTTAAGTGCAGTCTCAAATGATTCGGCGATGCGCTGCTGGACATCAGCCTTAACCTTGAACCGGTCAACAATAACCTCTATGGTGTGCTTTTTTCGTAACTGAAGTTCTGGAGGATCACTCAAATCATATACTTCACCATCAATTCTAGCCCGGATAAAGCCTTC
>CADBNP010000036.1 GCA_902796095.1 uncultured Aeromonadales bacterium
GAGAATCTTTCCACTCAACTTTTACGAAAGATGATACTTCAGTAGGATAACCGCAGGTCATGACATTTTTAAAAAACTTTGTTACGGTATTTCCGTTCCTTGATAGTGTTATTTTTGCCCTGTAGAGTTCGGGTCCGGCGATTTTGAACTCTCTGATTCTGATGCCGTCAATCCGGATCACTGTTTCCCCCTCAGGTGCCGTAAATTCAGCGGAAAAATCAGTGGAACATCTCAGGCCAACATACAGAAGAAAAAAAGCCGCCGGCAGAAATACTGCATTCACAAGCAAAATTTTCAGAAAAATTTTCAAAGCTGATTGAAACCTCCTGTTCTGATGTCCGGAAAGGCGCCAGGTTTTCGGCAGTCAAGTCATGCAGAAACATGAGGCAGTAACAGATTTCCAGAACATTCAGAAAAAAAAACAGAACTGATAAAAAAACTTTTTGAACGGCAGCATGGCAGGACTTTTCCTGAAAGTTCTAATCCAGCGATGACGCACAGATAAAAACCCCCGCAATCTAGCAGAAAAGTCTTCTGCATTCAATCGAAGCAGAAGGGAAAATAGAAAAGCAGGTGAAAAGAAGCACAGGATCCTCATCAAAAAAGCTCCGGGAAAACACCGGCATGCATCTGGTCCCAGCCGCAAATCCAGTTCACTGACAGAACACTTCAGCATCACACATTACTGGAGGATCCGGATCTGTTTTAAAAGATGCCCGGCAGACTCATACCGAACATTCTCTGCAGCCGTCTCATTCCGGCCTGTAGACAACAACAAGGGTGCGATCATCGTGATATCCCCTGGACCAGAATCCAAGCCATTTTCTGAGTCTTTCTGCATTGTCGGCAGCAGATGTGCTGACGGAAGGATCGAGATGACTTTCTCCGGAAATCATAAGACTGTTCCAGAGCGCTTTCCATCCGGAATAGGAGAGCATTTCCGAACTGCTCTCAAAAATCGGATCTGAAAGACCGTCAGTCATCAGACAGACTGCCCTGAAATCAGGGACAAAATGAATGTCCGTTCTGGAAACAAATCCCGCCCTGCCCGCCGGAGTCAGATCCAGACATGTGAGAAAATTTGTTTCGCCGGCAAAATCTCCGGTATCCTGAATATTCATCACCTTGAAATACCTTGGATCATCAGTGTATACGGCTGCTGTGCAGTCGCCGACGGAGAAGCTGAAAATAAAGTATCCCTGGGGGATCCGGGCGATGCAGACAAACAGAAGAGTTGTATCAAAATCTCTTATGGTGGTGTCCTGCGACAGCCCTTCCGCCTTCCTTAAAATTTCAGCCCTTGTCTGCACCGCCGCATCATAGAAGACATTTCCCAGAGTCTCCATGCATTCCTCAAGCTGCAGCATAATCCCGGAACGGCTGGCTTCAGATTTTTCCGCTCTGAGAAATACATTGATCTTTGAATTTTGATCACCGAGAACAGCAGCGGCTCGATTCATAAATGTTTCGCAGGCGATTCTTGATCCCTCTCTCGAATACACTGCAGATCCGGCACCGTCAGCCACCGCCATCAGAGTCCACATTCCGGATACGGTCTGCACAGCAAAATGATCCTCTCTGAATCTGCCGCTGTTGGCATGAAGTCTTCCCCTGATGCTGGCGGCGGCCAGCTTCTTCCCGTCAGGAAGATCAATGCCTGCAGAATTGATGTTTATCTTCTGAAAAGGGGCATCATCGGAAACCGGTATGCTTTTCCACAGCAGTCTCGGATCCGGATGGCAGATCAGTCTGAATACGGCATGAACAGCAATATCCGAATTATCAAAATCATAGATCAGGGAAACCTTTTCATCAAAACTCCGGGCGGGCCGGAAATTAATTCTGTTTCCGCTGACATTCAGAATTTCAAGCACGGAATTAAGCGAAACGTGAAGAGGAAAACGGATATGACATGAAGCTTCGCCTGTCTGAAGATACTGCTCAAATTCCGATTCACCCGAGGTCGACAGAGCGGCGCCGTCGTCAGTGACGACAGCGGATTTTCGCCTTCTGAACATTTCAGTCAGCGACGGCATCTGAAGATAAGTACTGTCTGAATAAAAATCCAGATCCTCTGTTTCAAAATAAATATTCCGTTTCAAGCAAACATTCCCGGGATAATTTAAGCAGCCGGCAAACACCGGATAAAGTTTTTCTCTCTTTCTCCCTCAGAAAAAGTTTTTCTCTCTTTCTCACAAAAAAAGAATTTCTTTCCAGGTTCCGTAAAAGGACATTCCGCCGCAAAAAAAAATTTTCTGAGCGACAGGAGGCATTTAAGCACCTCAGAAAACCATTCGACAGCATAAACTGCGGATCCTCCTCCTCTAGGATCCGAAAGCCCTTCTGAATATTCCGCCGGCCAGCTCCTTTACCTTTTTCTGGTTCTCCATATAGTCAGACTGAAGAGTGCAGCACAGTCTGTAGAATTCAGCCTGATGATTCAGATAGCGCAGATGACACACCTCGTGAACAATGACTGTATGCCTGAGTTCCTCGGGCAGAAGCATAATCAGAACATTCAGGTTGATGTTTTTCAGTTCGGAACAGCTGCCCCATTTGCTTTTCAGCAGTTTCAGAGTTATATGATTGCAGTCGCATCCTATCATGCCGGCATATTTCTCCACCAGAGGCGGCATAAAGTCTCCCGCCTGTCTGTAGAGTTCGTTAATATCATCCCGACTGAGTCTTGCCGAAGCTCTGCCGCTCCGGGCCTTGCCGTCCCCTTCATTCTGCTCACTGATTTTTTTCTGCATCTCCAGGCTTTCTTTCCGCACCTTTTCAACAGCCCTGAGAGTACCGTCCCGGGATTTTTTGGCAACTTCATGAATTGTCCCGACATCTGCCATGGCAGGGGCGCTGACATGGATCACTCCATCCCGTGTAACGTATACTTTTACATGACTTCCCACCGTAACAGCCAGAGTTACATCTTCCGTACCGTAGACTTCTCTGAGAAGATTCAGTAAAACCTGTTTATTTCCTTTCAAAAGCATGAAAAATCCCTTCAGGAGGAAGAAATCCTCCATTTCCAACAGCTAAAAAACTCCAGACCCGAAACATATCCTCAAGTTTAGTCAATACGGACCGGATTAAACGGGATCAAAATTCAGATTTCAGCATTCCGGCGGAGCGGATTTCTGATGTAACTGACTTCGTTTTTTCTCAGCTAAACCGCAGTCTGCAGGAAGCAGAGTATTTAACAGAGGAGAACCTGGCAGATTCGCCGCCGGCACTCACTTCTCCGCATCGCCAGCTGCCGAATTCTCTTCACCGCTGTCACCGGCAGGTTTTCCCTCCCATCCGCCGCCGAGACTCCTGTAAAGTCCTATGATGCTCTCATGGTATTTCAGATCTGCTGCCAGAAGTTCGTTTCTGATCCCTATTTCATTAAGCTTTGCGTCAATCACCCGGTCATAATCAGATTCATCCAGTTCAAACATTTTCCGGGTTGTCGCACACAGTTTTTCCGCCTCGCCAAGAGCCTTCACCAGCACACGCTGACGATCCGCATACCCTTTTGCCAGAGCATAACTGCTGTCAACCTCGGCAAGACTCTGCAGCAGTTTCTGATCATACTCCGCAAGAGCCGTCTTAAGTCTTGCATCCGCAAGATCAATCCCGGCACGGATCCTGCCATTGGTAAAAACCGGTACTGACAGATCAATATCGGCAAGACCGGACCATGTTCTTATGGAATTGAAATCATTGCTGATATGGATCACTCCCGATGACCACAGAAAGGAAATGCTCAGTCTCGGATAGAGATCTGCCGTGGCTGACGCCACGCCCGCCGCAAGCGCTTTTATTTCATTGCTTTTTGCCAGCAGATCCGGTCTCTGCTTCAGAATATCTCCGGGATACACGCCCGTAGGCGGCTTCGGTTCGTCGCTTCTTTGGATCAGTTTCCTGCCCAGGGTGTCCGTAAAATTCTGGGGAACATCTCCGGCAAGCACGGCAAGAGCCCGGATCAGGTTTGCTCTTTTGGCCTCCAGCAGTTTGAGAGAAGCCTCCTTTTTGGTAATTTCATTGGTTATATGATCAAGATCGTAGGATGTTGCCTGTCCCGCATCAAACCGTCCCTTTACATACCGTCTCATTTCTCCGAGACTTGCTATTGACTCCTTCAGCAGATCAAGCTCCTGCCCCGCCGCCACCGCCTTAAAATATGTATCCGCCACCTTTGCCGCAATCTCAACCCTGACAGCCTGCTCATAGTCTCTCGCGCCAAGAGCCCGGTATGTCTGCATGTCTGCATCGCTCTGTTTTTTTCCGAACAGATCAATCTCCCAGGATGCAGCCAGTGATCCGGTCAGAGCACGGGGATGGCCGCTGATCCTGTCTCCCATCAGAGGCATCGGTGAAGTCATGGACATTTTTCCTGCCATGCCCTTCAGTCCGAATTCAGCCTTCGGTCCCAGATCGGCATCCGCATATGCGGCACATGCATCGGCCTCGGCTATTCTGCTTCTGGCCGCCTTCAGATCATAATTTCTGGCAAAGGCCTTCTCTATCAGTCCGGAGAGCTGCGGATCATGCCACTCCTCCCACCATTTTCTGATGTCGGATCTTTCTCCCTGCATGTCGGCGGCAAAGGATGAAGGCATTTCAACGGAAGAGCTGATATCCGCTGTTGTCACCACAGAACAGCCGGATACCGCCACCGCAATCATTACAGCAAAACCTGCTGCGATATATTTCCTCATAAAGTCTCCTACCCCTGTTTTGACAGCATTGACCGGAATCTGAGAAGCGCCACAATAATAAAACAGCTTCCCACACCAATAATATAAAGAAGATTTCTGCCGACTATGTCAAGACCGGCGTTGCGGAATATCACCTGATGCGTAAACAGCGAATACTGTACGGTAGGTGAAATCTGAATGTACTCCCTGAGAGTCTCCGGCATATTGTCCAGCGGCGTCATGGCCCCCGAAAGAAGATAGAGAACAATATAGACGGGAATGCAGAGCAGACCGAACTGCGGCATATGTGGAGCCAGTGTCGCCAGCATTATTCCAAGAGCGGCAAAGCTGAATATGTAGCATGCGGTTCCCGCTGCAAAAAGAAGAACAGATCCCTGGATGGGAATGTCAAGGGCGCCATGCACCACAAAAAAGAGAGAGCCAAGGGCAAAAGCCAGGATCACCAGCACATTGGCGATTATCTTGGAAAAGGCTATCTCGGAGGATGAAACCGGCATTACCAGAAGATGCTCAATCGTTCCCCTCTCCCGCTCCCTTATCACGGCGGCTCCGGCCAGGATCAGAGTGAGAAGACTGAGATTGCCGATAATCTGGGTTACGCCCATATGCCAGATGCTTGAAGCGTTGGGGTTGAATCTGTTTCTTATAACAACGTCAACGCCAGGTGACGGAAGTTCATGTCCGAGATGGATCTTCTGCAGATACCTCTGAATCTCCTCTTCTATAATCCTGGTCAGATATCCGGTGCCGGCACTGGCGTGAGTCATTGCGGTGGCATCCACAATTATCGCAATTTCCGGATTTTTTCCATCGGAAAGATTTTTTTCCAGATCATGAGGGAAATCGATTATAAAAACGTACTTTGCCATATCCAGGAGCCAGTCAGCATCAGCGTCGCTGACATACCGGGGAGTTTTGAACCGCGGCGGAAGAATGGCCGAAACTATGGAACCCGTCAGTTCGGATCTGTCATGATCCAGGATGGCCACAGAGGCGTTTCTTACTTCCGTGGCAGCTCCCCTGGCCGAGGTGTAGACTGCACCGGTGAAGAAATAGACCATAAGGGCAATCAGCACCACGTCGCCAAGAACGCTTCTGATTTCCTTGCGGGTCAGCACAAAAAGATTTCTGAAGTTCATGCTACCTCTCCTGTTTCTTCAGCATCAGCACGGCAAGCGCAAGATAGGAAAAAATCAGCAGCAGAAGCATGCCATAGATATGGATAAAGCTTCCGAAGCCAAGCCCCTTGGTAAAGGTGCCGAGGCTTATCAGCTGAAACCAGCATCCCGGAAAGGTTTTGCTGATCAGCTGCTGGGACAGCTCCAGCGATGACGCCGGAAACATGAATCCTGAAAAATTGATGCTGGGAACTATGGAAAGAACCGCAGTTCCGAAAACTGCCGCAATCTGAGAACGGACAAAGCAGGAGACAAGAAGTCCGAAGGACGAGGATGCGGTTATGGCCAGCAGCGCTCCGAGACAGAGTGCGCCGAAGGATCCCCGGACAGGCACGTCAAGAATGAAAACCGCAAGAAAGCAGAGCTGAAGAAAACAGATAAAGGCAATAATGATATAGGGGATCTGCTTGCCTATGAGATACTGGTATACCCTGGCCGGAGATGTATAGAGATTGGAAATTGTTCCCAGCTCCTTTTCCCTGACAACCCC
The DNA here is from genome assembly GCA_902796095.1 of uncultured Aeromonadales bacterium. GTDB lineage: Bacteria > Pseudomonadota > Gammaproteobacteria > Enterobacterales > Succinivibrionaceae > UBA2804. The sequence continues at coordinate 6,372 of CADBNP010000036.1, forward strand.
GAGCGCAGTCATCATGCCAGGGAAAAGCACCATGGCAATCATAATAAGACCCGGCGTTATGACATAGACGCTGTCAAAGCTTTCGTTATATTTGAACCGCGGTTCCACGGAATAGCCGATCCGCCCGGAAACTGACGGAAAAGAAGAAGTCTCCATTTCATGTCTCAGATACTGTTCCGTGATCCCTCCGGCATAGGACACGATATTGTTGCTGACGGACGGAAATACCGCATCTACATGAAACTGAACCTCCGGTTTACGGTGACGGAGCAGATCTCTGCCGAATCCCGGGGGAATTTCAATTACCAGTCTTACGGCATATCTGCTTAAAAGATATTCAGGATCAGTACTTCCCGACTCCGGCAGTTCCTTCAGAGTCAGATACGGAGATCCTGCGAATTCCTTTATGAATTTTCTGCTCTCATGAGTCTGATCCTGATCGATCACCATGAACGGCATGGTGGAAAGATCAAAGGAAATCCCGTGAACTGCCGTAAGTACAAGAATTACGGCACCGAAAAGAGCAAAAAAAATTCTGACCGGATCTCTTAGCAGCTCCTTCATTTCCCTCACGGCAAAGGTGTAGATTATAAAAAGACTGTAAAACAGTCCGCCGGATTTGTCACTGCCGCCTCTTTCCCTGCGGCCGGCAGCCTGAAGCTGATCTTCAGGAACCTCCTCCACCGCATCCTGCTGCTCCTCCAGGAAGGAAATAAAGGCCTTCTCAAGCGTATCCTCATTTTTCTCCCGTCTCAGATCCTCCGGTTTTCCGACTGCCAGAACCCTGCCGCGGTGCATAAGGGAAATGCGGTCACAGCGGGCCGCCTCATTCATAAAATGCGTTGAAACGAAAATCGTGACTCTGTCTTCACGGCTGAGTCTGATGAGATAGTCCCAGAACATGTCACGGGCTGCAGGATCAACACCGCTGGTCGGTTCGTCCAGGATCAGGATTTCCGGATTGTGAAGACACGCGGCGGCAAGCTGCAGACGCTGGCGCACGCCGAGAGAAAGCGCGGATGGATATTCGCGGGCCACCGCAGTAAGTTCAAACCTGTCCATTGCCTCTCTGATGATGCGTCCCTGACTGCTGATGGGAATGCTGTACAGCTGGGCATGAAGTCTGAGATTTGCTCTGACCGTAAGTTCCTCGTAAAGGGAAAAGGCCTGGGACATGTAGCCTACCCGCATGCGGACTGAAATATCTCCGCTTTCCACCGGACTGCCCATGATTCTGGCAGTTCCGGAGGACGGCTCAAGAAGACCGGTGAGCATCTTCATGGTTGTGGATTTACCGCAGCCGTTGGAGCCGAGGAAGCCGAAAATTTCTCCACGGGCTATACGAAAGCTTACATTGTCAACGGCGGTAAATTTACCGAAGTTTTTGGAAAGATTTTCCGCCTCGATGACTGGCGGCTGATTTTCCTCGGGAACAAAAGGGGGAATAACAAAACCTTCAACCTTTCCCCTCTTCTTCTCCGGAAGAATTTTAAGATAAGCCTCCTCAAGACACCTGCTTCCGGTCTCCCTCACAAGTTCCGAAGTCTGAGCATGAGCCAGGATTCTGCCGTCATCCATGACAACAGTATTCTCAAAACCCTCTGCCTCGTCTATATAGGCTGTGGAAACGACTACGGTCATGTCAGGATCCTCGTTCCTCATGATCCGGAGAAGATTCCAGAACTGGCGGCGTGAAAGCGGATCCACGCCGGTAGTCGGCTCATCCAGGATCAGCAGCTCCGGACTGTGCACCAGGGCACAGCAAAGACTGAGCTTCTGCTTCATGCCGCCTGAAAGTTTGCCCGCGGCCCGTTCAGCAAAGGGCGTAAGAGAGGTGGCGGCTAGAAGGATACTCATCCTCTGCTCTCTCTGTCTGCGGCTGAGTCCGAAAAGACGCGCATGAAATTCAAGATTCTCCAGCACACTGAGAGTCGGATAAAGATTTCTGCCCAGACCCTGGGGCATGATGGCCACGGCATGGGAAAGGCTGTATCTGCAGGCAGCTTTTGAAATATCCTGATCAAGAGTGAGAACAGTACCCTGCTGCAGTATTTTTATTCCGGCAATCAGGGACAGAAGCGTTGATTTTCCTGTGCCGTCGGCTCCTACAATACCGGTTGACGTACCTCTTCTGATTTTAAGATCAACCCCCCTGAGCGCTTCAAGAGTTCCGTATCTGTGAATGACGCCGGATGTTTCAACCGCATAGTCTGACATGTCTGTCCCCCGCTTTGCCGCCTGTAAACTGCACTAATGACGATCCGGCATTTTTACGGCAAGAGTTGCAGGCCAGGCGGCATTCGGATCAAAGCGTACATACCCCAGCGCCGGCATTCCGCCATTGAACAGTCTCGCATGCTTCTTCAGAAGTTCCGGACTGATCCTCAGCGTCACCTTGAACATCAGCTTGGCTCTCTCCTCTGCCGTCTCAACAAATTTAGGAGTGAACTGGGCATCAGTGGCGATAAAACTGATTTTTGCCGGAATGACTGCATCAAGCCCGTCAATAACAATCCTGGCTTCATCTCCGACACTTAAATTAGAAACCTTCTGAGACGGGACAAACAGATCAAGAGTAAGATCCAGCGGATCAAGAAGTGCGGCTACTCTGCCACCGGATGCTATTACACTGCCCGGATCTGTCAGAGTATATTCCACGTACCCGTCAATCGGCGAAGTGATGACCATATCGCTGTCAGCGTCAAGTGCCATATCCAGCTGAGCCCTGTTCTGTTCAACAAGATGAGAATTTCTGTCCATATTCCACTTTGCCTCCTGACGGCTGCTCCGTGCTGTTTCTAGATTTGCTGTGTACTGGTTGAGAGCACTGATCCGGCGCTCAAGCTCCGTCTGGCCAATCAGGTTGTCCTTCCTCAGCTTTCTTGCGTTTTCCAGTTCTATTTTTGCCAGTCTCACCTTTTCGGAAAGAGCTTTAATTTCAGAATCTATCTTGGCAAGCTGCTCCCCCGATGCCATCAGGGCTGATTCCGAAGCAGCCAGGGAGGCCTTTGCATTATTTACTCTGCCCTTGGTCTGAGTATCCTTGAGGCGGGCTATGATCTGACCTTTTTTTACCGTGTCACCCTCCTGTACAAGATACTCCTCCACTCTTCCTGAATAAATTGATGCCACATCAATACGTTTAAGCTCGGTTCTGCCGTTTGATTCATAAATGCCGTAAAGATTGTCTGGCTGCTGAATTTCGCCCCTGAAATAAAGAAAAGCAACGGCAGCGGCGGCGGCCGCCAATACCAGAAACAAGGTGGTTAAACGCATGGGGAAAGCTCCTTGTAACAGAGATTAGATGTTTTCGTAGAGCAGAAATTATTGTTGCACTGGAAACAATAATCATTGTATTTTAGAAATAGTTTACCTGTCAACAATTTTTGTTATAATCAAAATATCAGAAAAAGAAAGGGAAATTGAAAAATTTTTCTTAAGATTGTATACTTTATTAAAATTGTTTACCGGTAAAGCAAAATGCCAGTTATAACTCAGCCTTCAGATCCGATTTTCAATCAGATCATTGAAATACTGACCAAAATTAACAAAAACCACGATGTCATCAACGAGAAAATTAAGCGGGTTCTCAGCGACAGCGGTATTTCTGAATCAGTCGATCTCACAATCCACGAGCGCCGCACCATACGGTACATCGGAGAGCACAAAATATCGAATGCAACGTCTGTTGCCAGCGGTCTGGGGATCACCAGGGGCGGAATGTCCAAAATCTGCAGTCGCCTGATCAGTAAAAAACTGGTTACGGCAAGCCAGATGGAGGGAAACAAAAAGGAAATATTCTACCGCCTGACAGGTGTTGGCAATCAGATTTATGATGCTCTGATGGAATACCATCGCAATACCGAGAACAAATGCAGGGAAATAATAGACAGCTACTCGAAGGAACAGCAGACACTCCTGCTGGAATTTCTCGGAAAAATTTCAACTCTGATTTAGAACAAGTTAAACCGTGCAATTTAAACCTTTCTTTCAGTCCTGATGAAACAAAACAGCAGATCAAAAGTTTCAGATAAATTCAGATCGTCTGGTAATTTTATTTTGGAACATGGGGAATCCAGACTAAGTTTTGTAATTCAGACTTTCAGCAAATCCGACATTCGCTGTATCCGTTCATATGTATCCTCTGTTCTGCATATTCATAATAATGCTCTTCTTAATAAAACTCTGGGAGCATAATCTGTCCCGAACACAGTTTGTGATCCAGATATAATAATTTTTGTCATAAATGTAAAGCAA
>CADBNP010000037.1 GCA_902796095.1 uncultured Aeromonadales bacterium
AAAAAAACAACCCTGTTTTTTTACAGTGCCGTTCTTAATCTTCTGCTAATCAGAATTCTAACAACCGCCAGAAAAGATAAGAATGCGTAGGCCATTTGTTTCAATGCCTACTGTTTCTATAGATGGGGTGTCGTAGAACAGAAAGCATTTATCACCATATGTAGATACCTTACTGTCTTCGTACTGAACCGGTATCCTGTCTGTTGCATTCGGAAATCCCAAAAGTATCTGAGAGTTGTTTGTTCCGTCTGTCCATGTTTTATGCCTGTATGCCCAGTCGTGACCGCTGACATCCCCGCCTACCTCGACAGCGTCCAAATCCATGGCTTTCAGGATGCCGTCAGGATTGGCTGCCGGATGACCGTATCTTATTTCTATGGCATCGGTTGATGATTCTGTACAGTTTGAAGCTGCAGTACTGCCATGGCATATGTATTGCTGTTGTGCCTTTTCCTTGCCAGCGATAATAGCCTTTCCGTAAACCATCTGAGCGGTACTGGTTAGACTTCCTTTTAAACTTTCCAGAGCTGCTTTGCGTGCATCAGACTGAAGATTCATGAATTTAGGTGCAGCAGTTACTGCAAGAACACCCAAAATAACGATCACAACTATAAGTTCGATCAATGTGAAACCGTGATTATGTCTTTTCATTGCTGTTCCTCCTGTAAAGATCCTGCAGTCTTAAAGACAAACAAAACTAAATCCTCATCAGATTAAAACACTCCCCTCAGTTTTCGTTTTATGACATATTGCAGAAATAAGCAACGATTTTTGTCTTTTTTTCTCTATATATATGATATAGGTGTAATTTTGGCTTTCTTCAGATATGAAAAGCAAGCCTGATGGGAATTTGTGAAAACAGAATGAACTGCAGTCGGATTTTTCCTGATGCAAAATAAGCAGTGAATTGATATGGGCAGTTTATTCAAACTCATGTTGAGATAGGGATTCGGGGAACCAGGTTGACTGTCTGGAAATACCCGAAACTGTATTCTGCTGAAGCTGTGTCAGTCTGGTATAACACGACATTGTTACAGATTCGGACGCTTGCCGATCTCTGATTTGATTTGTTTGAGCAGAGTAAGATCTGCCGGAAGCCACGGCACTGTTTCAAGTTCGTCTGCTCCGAACCATTTTGCTGATTCTGCTTCAACAAGTTCAATGTTACCTGAGGTGATGGAACACCAGAACACTTTCATTGAAAGATGGAATGCTGGATAGTCGTATTCGATGGTGTCAATCAGATTCCCCACATCAATATCAACTCTCAGCTCCTCTCTGATTTCTCTTTTCAGTGCCTCGTCCGGAGTCTCGCCGGCTTCAACCTTTCCCCCGGGAAATTCCCACTGACCCCTGAATTCTCCGTACCCTCTGGCAGTGGCGAAAATTTTATCACCGCTTTGAATTACTGCTGCTACTACGTTTACCGTTTTCATCGGAGTTTTCCTTTTTTTTCCTTTTATGACATGAATGTGCGGAAGTATGCTGTTTCTTCGGGACGGTGCAATTATAGCTTTTTTTCAAACCTCATGCTGAGAAAGTTCTACCTGACGGGACAGCGCAGCTCCTGGCATGCGCATACGGGATTTTCCCGCATGATCCTGATATGCTGTTTTCGCGCTGCAGCAGTGCCGTCTGACACGTTGCGGTTCTTTTTGAGGCGGAACATATTGCCGGACTTGACGGGAAAAATCCGTCTGATTATGGTAGAATGCAGTAGGTTTGAAATTGCAGTGTGGGAAGAATTTATGTTGCGCAAGACGTTGTCTCTGGCTGGTTTCTTTGGATTAAGCCTGTTTATCCAGTCATGCTCGCTGTTCGAAAAGGATGTGTATGTTATCGCTGATGTTCCTGATATCGACAATCAGTTTGAAATGAATGTGGTATGGGACACGTCCGTAGGCAGCGGCGTCGGCAAATTCTTTTCAAGCCTTGCACCTGCCGTTTCCGATGAGAGGGTTTTTGTAGCATCCCGCGGCGGAAAGGTTGCGGCACTTGATCGCAGTGACGGTTCGAAAATATGGACGACGGATCTCTCTGATGAGGAAGAGAATGACGATCGCCGCAGTCCGAGAATTTCAGGCGGAGTTTCCCTCGGCTTTGACAAGGTTTTTGTCGGAAGCGAGAACGGCTATCTTTACGCGCTTGATCGCAGCGAGGGCAATGTGATCTGGAAATATAATGCGGGCGAAGAAATAATGTCCAGCCCCGTGGCACTTGCCGATCGGGTGATCATATATACCACCTCCGGCAGACTTATAGCTGTCAATGATGAAAACGGAGAGGAACTCTGGAAGACATCCAGCGAATTCAGCGAACTTTCCCTTCGCGGCACCTCAGATCTCACCGTAGTGGAGAATGGCAAGGTTCTCATGTACGGTACTCCCCAGGGTAAGCTGAATATGATTGATTCATCAAACGGAACCCTGATCAATACCATTATCGTTTCTCTTCCGAAGGGGAGAAACTCCATCGACAAGATAGGAACTGTCAGTGCTCAGCCTCTGTTTCTGGACGGCGAGCTTGTGGCGGTCGGCTATCATGGAAGTCTGATGCATTTTGCCGGTGGCGCATCCAACGTCTGGAAGAAGAACCTGAGTTCATACCGCAACATGTCCTATGACTATTCAGATCTTTTTGTTACTGATGACAGAGGGCATGTACATTCCATCAGCCGATCAACAGGTGAGGAAAGATGGGTGAACAAGGATCTGTCCTATCGCGATGTTACCGCTCCGGTGCAGTATGATTCCTATGTTCTGGTGGGAGATATGGACGGATATCTCTACTGGCTGGACAGTGCCACCGGAAAGATAGTTTCCATGGAGCGTGTTGACAGTGACGGTCTGTACATTCCTCCTGTTATTTATGACGGTATTGCATATCTTCAGACCAGAAGTGGCGACGTTTACGCCATAACCCGCGAGCAGCAGGAAAGCAGGTCTTCAGACGAAGAGGATGACGACTGACAGCTGTTTCACTTCCCTGTGACCGGCGTGGACCGGAGGTCGTGGCAGAAGTCTGTGCGGCATTTTCTGATATTTAATGGCAGAATTCAGACTGATCCGTGACAGCAGTCTGAAGCGGAAGAAATTTTGAATCAGTTCATTCCCGGATGTTTAAAAATATCTCGGGAATGGTATGCATCATAAAAAGTTTTAATCGGATAAAGAGAGAAATATATGACACCAGTAGTAGCCCTGGTCGGACGCCCGAATGTGGGAAAATCCACAATGTTCAACCGTTTGACCCACAGTCGCGACGCTTTGGTTGCCAATTTTCCGGGACTTACCAGAGACAGGAAGTACGGCAAGGCTCAGATAAACGGTCTTGAATTTATTGTTATTGATACCGGCGGTATAGACGGATCCGAGGCCGGCATCGAGGAGATGATGGCGCAGCAGTCCTACCTTGCAATGCAGGAGGCTGACGTTATCGTATTTCTTGTGGATGCCCGTGACGGAATTCTTGCAGGTGACGAGGTTATAGCGGATCATCTCAGAAAAATTTCCAAGCCTGTAATTCTGGCTGCCAACAAGATTGACGGTATTGATGCCGATTCTGCATGTGCCGAATTTTATTCTCTTGCTTTCGGAGAGGTTCATCAGCTTGCCGTATCTCACGGAACAGGTTTCTCAACCCTGATGAATGATGTCATTTATCCGGAACTTGTAAAGATCAAAAAGCATGATCCTGATTTTGTTGATCGTACGGACAGCGCCGGTGAAATGACGGATGATGATAAGGATTTCAGAGTCAGTTATGTCTTCAGGGGAGGTAAAATTCCGCAGTTCAGGGAGGATCTGTCATATGAGTATGTTCCGCTTAAGGTTGTAAAACTTCAGGAGCATGTGGAGGCTGAGCAGCACGGATCTGAAATCACTCTGTCGGTATATTATCAGGGAAGGGATCTTTACCTTCAGTTTGAAGAGGGTGAAAGGCTGTCCGGTGCGGATACCTGTTTCTATATCTCTCATATTCAGGATCTACCGTACTGCTCTCTTCCCGAGGATCCGTCCGAAATAGATGCACGGTATGCAGCTGAGGAATCAGAGGAGTCTGAAAGCGAAGCCGACGAAGCAGCTGAGGTACCTGAGGATGAGGAGATCAGGTTCGCCATTGTTGGTCGTCCGAATGTTGGAAAATCAACTCTGACCAACCGTCTTCTGGGAGAAAACCGGGTAATTGTCTATGATATGCCGGGAACAACCCGAGATTCAATCTACATTCCGATGGAAAGGGACGGAAGAAAGTATGTTGTGATTGATACCGCCGGAGTCCGGAAGCGCAAGAAGGTTACCGAGACTGTGGAGAAGTTTTCTGTAATCAAAACTCTCAAGGCTGTTGAGGATTCTCATGTTGTTATTCTGATGATTGATGCAAGAGACGGTCTGACTGATCAGGATCTCAGCATGCTTGGTTTTATTCTTAATGCCGGAAGAGCTGTTGTCATTGCAATAAATAAATGGGACGGACTTTCCGGAGAAGTTAAGGATCAGATTAAACAGGAACTGGAACTGAGACTCGGATTTGTCAATTTTGCCAGGATCCATTTCATCTCGGCACTTCACGGCACCGGCGTAGGTCATCTGTTTGAATCAATTGTCGAATCCTATAAGTCGGCAACCCGCAGGATCAGTACATCCCGTGTAACGCGGCTGATGATAATGGCGTCAAACGAGCATCAGCCTCCGATGGTTCATGGACGACGTGTAAGGCTTAAATACGCTCACGCCGGCGGCTACAATCCTCCGCGGATTGTGATCCATGGAAATCAGGTCAATGATCTTCCTGACTCCTACAAGAGATATCTGACCAATTATTTCAGAGAGGCCCTTCATATGGTGGGCACTCCAATCAGTCTGGAATTTGTCGAAGGTGCAAATCCGTTTGAGGGCAGAGTCAACAAACTTACCCAGAGTCAGATGCGCAAGAAGAGACGTCTGATGAAGTATGTCAAATCAAAGAAAAAGTAACGTTCATTCATCCCTGTTTTTGGTTATGCCGGGGAAACCGGGTTATTTCCCGGCAGTTGTTTTTGCTCTGGTACCGGCTGAAGTGCCGGTCTGAACACGTTCACCTGATGATGCCGGCCGTGTTCATTCGGTAAGTGCGATGTTCGGCTTCCTTTCCTTCTGAAAGTATTTCAGTATTTGAAATTCGGTTTAACAGAACTCCGTGAAGTGTTCATGCGGATCGGTCAGCTTCTTCTGTGATGAACAGGTACGTTATTCAGTTTTTTACCTGTTCATTCCTGCCCACGGATTAGTGCTCATTTAACGGCTGGCACCGCCACCTCCAAAACTTCCGCCACCGCCGCTGTATCCTCCGCCACTGCTGCCACCACCGCTGTAGCCACCACTTCCGAAGCTTCCGCTGCTGCTTCCTCCTCCACCGCCTCCGAATTTGATTGCAAGATATATAGGCAGTGCGAAAACAAGCAGACCAAGAAATCCGAGAATGCTGTTGATTACCTTCTCCGGAAAATCTTCAGTTTCGGCTACTCTTGCCTCTTCAGGAAAATCCAGATCCGCAAAGGTTGCCGGCATCTGACTATGTCCGTCCTGCAGCCTGTCCATCTTGGAACCGCTGTCAGCTGATATGCGTTCAGGTTCATCTACCGGAGTTACCTGCTGTCTGTCAAAGTTTTCTGTATACAGATCCTGACTGTTATCTTCATTTTTTGCCTGCTCCTTTAAGAACAGTAATGTTCCTGGAGGATCCTGGTGGTATTCTTCATAAATTTCACGTGCCACGGCAGTGAATGTGTCAGATGCAGCCCGGTCCCACTGACCTGAATTTTTGGCTTCTACGGCATAGTCATCCAGAATTCTTCCTGCCTTGCCATCTGTGATCCTGCCTTCAAGTCCTCTTCCGACCTCCAGCCGTACATGTGGATCTTCAGTGGTAAAGAGGATCAGAATGCCGTTGTCCTTGTCTTTCTGACCTATTCCAAGAGAGTTGGCTATATTGATACTGTAAGATTCAAGGGAATCCTGATGAGTGTTTGGAACAGACATGACTACGATCTGTGCCGTAGTCTGCTTCTGGAGTTCCACAGCCTGGTTGAAAATGTATCTTTCAGTTTCTTCACTGAACACATGGCTGTAGTCCTGAACAAAAAAGACACTGGATCCTTTTACGTCAGGATATACTGTATTCGTCATATCTTCCCGTATGAAGAATACAAAGATGCTTCCTATGAGCATCGTCAGGAAAAATTTTTTAAGTGAACCGAGCATTGCTATAACTCTCAGAATTTTCTATACATCCCGGTAATTTTAAATTAGTGTTTTCCTGTGTCAAAGTTTTTTATTGATTTGCCGTATAAGTTTGTTTCAGAACAGAAATGAGGAAACAGGATAGTCTGGAAAGAAAATGGTAAAGTGATGAGTCTGATTATCGAAATCATCATCTTTTCTGTTCAGTTTATTTTGTTTCCTGAATTCTTTTTAAAACTGTTGAATTATCCGGTTGAAAAATCGTACTATGAGTAGTGCAAAAAAATGCAGTCTGATTCTATTTTTTCTGGATTATCCGACAGTGTATCGATTTCTGAATTGTTTACTTCTCCTGGTTGTTCTTTCCGTTTTTCCAGTTACCTCCTCCGCATCGGTCCGTTCCGACTGGCTTGTTCTGGTTTACATGACCGGCGGTGTGGCGGAGTCGTCTGTCGGCAATGCGTCTGCTGATATAGCAGAAATGGTCGATTCTCAGATTGATGCCTCAAAAGTACGGGTTGTCATTCAGACGGGAGGAACGAAAAACTGGAAACTTTTTAATATTCCGTCCGGTACCCTGGAACGGTATACAGTGGAGGAGGGAAGGCTGGTGAACATAGACAGTCTTCCTGCTCAGAGTATGGGTGCATCCGAGACCTTAAGCGATTTTCTCAGGTTTGCAAATTCACATTATGAAGCAGAGCATACCATGCTGATCATCTGGGATCACAACACCAGCGGAATTCTGGAAGGCGTGGCAAAGGATGAAATTTTCAATGATTCATTATCCCTGGATGAACTGAGCAGAGCTCTGGCTGCCGGGGCGGAGAAGCTTCCGACCAGACAGTATGACATTGTTTTGATTGACGCAGACAATACTTCAACCATTGATGCCGTGGCGTTTCTTCAGCCGGTGACCCGGCTTTTTATCGGAAACGAGAAAATAGGACCGTGGATGGCATTGGACTATACAACCTGGCTCTATCGACTTTCGCAGGAGCCTGCCATATCTGCCGAAGAACTGGCCCGTCTTATGATTACCCTGTACATGCTCGCCTGTACGGAGCAAGATTATTCAAATATAAGTATTTCCCTGATAGATATGACCAAGGCCAAAAGTCTGCTGCTGAACTACAACAGACTGGGCTGTGCCATAACTTCAAATCTTCAGCGGGGGATAATAACCAAGGCTGAGATAGATCGCATAGCTCTTGGTGCATCACTGTACGGCAATGGTCCAAGACTGCTGAACGAAAAAAAACTTATTGGTGATCTGGTTGATTTCAGGCAGTTCTATACAGGTCTGTCCGGGCATTTTCCTCTTGAAACTGCACTGCTTGAAGAGGATATGAAGCGTGCGGTTACGGTTTTTGCAAAACTCGCATATACCCACGGCAATGGTGTCAGTATGTACTACCCTCTGAGCAGCGTGATATTTGACGCAGACGGGTCACATGAACTTTTCCGCCGCGTGGCTGCTGACGGATACCGCAGTTTCATGCTGCTTGGAAATGTTACGACCGATACTTTTCTGAACCGCAGAGATCTTTTTGATCTTGTTCATGATGCCGCCAAAAACTACAAGATTAGCAGAGATCTGGCGGAAAATGTATCTGCCGGCGAAGAGTCCGTGGATGATTATCCGTATGTTTATCCGCGCATATCATCCGAAGAGGTTAAAGTTCCTTCGTCAGTATCAGAAACTGAAGCAGCTGCCAGGAGCGGGGATGAAAGGCATCAGTCTGAGGAAGGAACTCAGGTTCAGAAACGGCAGGATCCCGACAGGAAGAATGAGACATATAACCCTGAACCAACAGACGCCGGTGCTTTACCGTCTGTTCCTGAGAAAAAACTTCAGACAGGAGAATCGCTTTCTTCATCCGCTTCTCATGATAAAACAGAAGGTATCCAAAGTATGAAGACGGAACAGAATTCAGATGCAGGCTGCAGCAGTACCGGTACCGGGCTGTCTTCCGGTGAGCATTCTGGCTGCATCTATTCAGCCTCGGGCATTTCTCCGATATTCAATCCGTTCAAATACAGCTTCATTGACGAGGATGAGGCGAAGGTGCTGCAGGAAAAGGTAGAAATTCTGGATTCCGGCGAGATTGTTGATACAGAGTTTCTTGTAATAGAGAATACGACTGATGCCTGCGTCATTCCGAAGACTTCAGAGCTGTACGACCACGGCATAAAGGAAAAGATGACTGTGGGTAAGAAGAAGAGACAGTTGAACAGCAAGAAGCGCCATGAACTGAATCAGAAATATGCGGTAAAGGAAATTAATTTTGACACTTATGCCGATTCTTTGTGCCGCTATGTGGACAATTCCGCATCCTTCGCCGATATCACCTTCTGCAACTACAGAAATAAACCGTCATCTGCTCTATCTGAGCAGTTTAAACTCCCGGTGACAGTCTATGATGATAAATCTACCGGGATCAGCATAGATCCTGCAGATCTCAGAAATGTCAGCAGTGTCAGTCTGCAGATCGGACTGATCCATAATGCGGATCCGAAAAAAGAGGATGATCGTGATTATATTGCTGTTCTGGGCACTGATGATCGGCTGATTTCGGACTGGAAAAAGGGGGAATTCAGGGACAGGCAGACCGGAACCCTGATTAAGCTTGATGATCATATTCTTCCAGCTGTTTTAATTGCATCTACCGGAGAATTTGACAGTTACGCTTCCAGGATCAGAGTAAATCACAGGGATGCTCTGCTTTTCTTTATACATGATCTTGTTTCAGACAAGTTCAGGATCGAAGGTTATTTTCTCGCTGATAGGGGAACGAGTCCGCATCTTATGGATGCAAAGCTGAAGCCCGGAGATTACATTTCCTACAGTATTCCTGTTTATTTCCCTGTTAAGGAGTCGGAAGAGAAAGCTGCTGCAGAAGAAAAAATCGAAAATACCGGCAGCGATGAAAAAGGTTCAGAGACTGCTTCGGATGAGATGGCTTCAGCCGGGTATAAATTTGTCAGAAGCATTATCAACGTCCGTATCGAATATACCAACGAGCAGGTAGTCGGATACGGCAGACCTGTCAGAGATCCGCTGATTTTCCGGTATGAGGTGACTGACAGTACCGGAAAAAAATTCTACTCCGATTATCAGGCAGCAGTGTGGAATGACGGTGTAAGAGAAATTTCGGGAGGCAGAACTGAAGAAATGCTGAAAGCCTGGACTGAATTTCTGAAAACAGAGATTAAGCAGAACGATCCGGTGTCAGGAAAAAATCAATAACGAACATTCAGATCAGAAGTCTGTGGTTTCAAATTCTGAAAAGGCAGGCATATTCATGGATCCTGCTTAATGATCATTCGTTGCCGGCGGTGAAATGGTCTGAAGTTCCGCTTATCTCAGGCAGAATGCCCAGGCGGTATATATGGCTCTGTTACGGCATCCGGTAAAATGCCAGAATGCATCCCCGTTTGCTTCAGCAGTTTTCAGTCGGATCCTGCGGAAGGGGTTATGAGGAATACGGGAATTGCATCATGCTTGTACCGTATCATTTCATCCGATAATGAGAAAACTGAACAGCGAATAATCTGCCAGGCGATTCCTCAACGGCAAGGCTGTCTGTCAGGGATTTTCTGTTGATTTTATCTTCTCGGGCATCTTTCCGGTCTGAATGAGGGGTACTGGTCAGGCATGACAGCCGGACCTCATGCATGGAATACGGTTACCATTAAGGGTGTGACGTACTTTGTTGATGTTACCTACGATCACAGAGACTTTGTCACCGGGGATTTAAAGCGCCACGACCATGTTTATTTCAATGCTCCAAGAGAAATCATCAGTTCAACTCACAGCTGTGACAGAGATTTTTCAACCGGACTGAACACTGCGGGAAAAGTTGATGCGGATTTCTTTTACACGGCTTCCGAGTACGATGCCGCAGAAGAACTGTTCGGCTTTTACTACAGTTCAGCCAAGAAATGTTTTCAAGCTATTGCGAAGCATATTCCCATGGGTAGCAGGCTGCTTTTCCGATCCTGTCAGAACAGATCAGCCATCTGCTCGTATCTGAAATCGTAGTTTTCAAGAAACATGCAGCTGTCGGGCTGATCCGTACTGACAAAGTATGCTCGATATTCCTTGTACCACTGACCGTGATATGATGAAAAACGGTTGTTCCAGCTCACCATCCCTTTCTGGCCGATCCTTAGCCTGAATGCAGTTTCATTGAGATGGTTGGACTCACCGGAGAATCTGGCTCCACGTTTTAGGAAGTCCTCATTTCCTCCCCGGCGTCTTACGTTTCCGGCACCGCTGTCAAACCACCTGATACGGTGACAGTTTTCCTCTCTTAGAATTTCGATATCGGGGATAGATACGGATCCCGGGGTTATGATTTCGAATCCGTCAGGAGATTCGACGGCAGTCTGTTTCTCTGATCTGCAGGGAAGCATACGGATCTGATCGTTGTTCTGTACATAAAAGATTTTCTTCAGAAGACAGCAGTTATCCGGGCATATGCAGGACGAATGATTTACAGTTACTGCAACCGGCTTCAGACACTCACGTCTTCCGGATGCGCTCTGAGGATTGCGATCCTGTTTTGTCCAGCGGATTTCGACGAACAGAACGCAGAGCATGGTGAACTCCAGTCATAAAAAAAGAGAACACAGAAGACAGCCGCAATGCTGCGGATTGAGAAACAACGGTGCAGATCAGCGGTCAGTTTTATTTTTCTGATTCAGTAACTTCAGACTGTTCCGGGGAAGGCCCTTCAGCTCTGATTTCCTGGAAGAAAGCTATGTGGCGGTGCTGACGGGATTTCTGCTTTGATTTTTTTAAAATAAGCAGATGACGGTGTCTGTTGGTGGCGGTTCGCTTCAGGGACAAACTCTTGCGGTAAAATCTCATTGCTGCTCCTTTGCAAGTTCCTTACGAGATTTTATATATTCCTGTATTTCAGGAGTGTCCTTAGAATAGTACTTTCTGCCCCAGTTGTCAAAGTTCCATCTTTCGTCATATACGTTCAGTTCGTAATCCACATAGAAAATGTCTTCGTTCTGAACGATGAAGTTGGTAGGGAAGTAGTCGATATTGATATTGTTTCTGGTGCAGAGATCCTGGAGTTTTTCCATGAACATCATCTGCTCTACGGTGATCTGACTGCTGATAACGAGATCCATGAGCGTCGGACCCTGAATGTACTCCTTGAGAATGATTTCCTGGTCGCGATCAAAATCGATCATCATTGGCATTTTTACGCCGATGCGCTTCAGAAAATCGTAATGGGTCAGCTCCAGACCAATTTTGTCCTCGGGGAATGTATAGTAGTCGCATTTTTCATGATGTATTTTTTTCACGGTAAAAGGGTTCTGCTCCTCGTCCCTTACAAGATATGAGTAGCCGCCTTTTCCTTTTCCCAGAAGTCTTTCGACAGAGTATTCGCTACCGTGAATCTTGAAAATCTGCATTTGACCCCGCACCTTAATAAATGTTATCTTTATCACATAATTTTAAGATTAATTCACGCATTTTGCAACCGCGGGGAGTTTTAAATTATCTTTGCGGTCTTTGTATGTTTTGACGAAAATCGTTTTAATCACTATGACCAAATCCAATTTTATCCGTATTGTGACGATCCTGTGTCTGATCTGCGCCATGGGACCTCTCTCAACTGATATGTATCTGCCGTCTATTCCGGCCATAGCCTCGGATCTGGCAACCTCGGTGCCGACAATGCAGCTTACGGTAAGTATCTTTTTTTTGGGCATGGGTATCGGACAGCTTGTTTATGGTCCGATTGCCGATGCTTTCGGCAGAAAGAAGGTGATCCTGATTGGAACAGCAATTTTCTTTCTCGCGTCCTTCTGTTCGATTTTTGTCGGCAGCGTTGAGTTTTTTCTTCTGCTACGGCTTATGCAGGCTCTTGGAGCAGCTGCCGGCGTGGTGGTGATAAATGCTGTCATGAGGGATCTGTTTGA
>CADBNP010000038.1 GCA_902796095.1 uncultured Aeromonadales bacterium
CCGTTTGTTAAGCATCACATAAACAAATATGGAGGTCTGTTTCCTATCTGGAAATATGGAGGTCTGTTTCCTATCTGGGTTGCCGTTGAGTTGTTTACCTTTGGTAATCTGACATCTTTGTATTCGATAATGAAAGATGAGGACAGGAAAGTCATAGCGAAATCGTATCATGAATTTTCCTAAAAATTGGAAAGAAATCTTAGAAAAGTGAGTTTTGTCTTTTTTTAGCTGAAACTAATGCAGATTTCTGCTTTTTAAACTGTTAATCCTTCTTATAGATTTCTGAGGTACATCCCGCTGCTTTCAGAATTATTCCTTCAGCTCAGGGAGGAGTACGTCCCATAAGTTTACACACGGCATTGAGACTCATACGCGGATTTGTCTCAATGACAACTTTCATGTGCATAACCTTGTTGTCGCTTTAAGGCAGAAAAGGAATGGAGTGTCCTGGACAGTTTTATCCTCTCTTGGTTTGCTGAAATCAAAAGAACAATGATCAATGGTGAGCACGACATTTGGATTAGGCTGAGAAAGATAATTTTGTATCGTCAGCGGCATAATTTTAATGTAAAAGGGCGAGGAATAAAACAATGGATTTAACCAATCATTATTAAGAACGATATTATTCAAAGTGCACAGGCGGATTTTTTATTGATCTGAACCGGTTTGCTTTAATATGAGATGTGGATCGTTGTTTTTGTGATATCCGTTTTTTATCCTGTGGCGGCGTTTAACGGACTGTTTGTTATTAAAGATGGAATTTGGTGCTTATCTTGATGGTTTGAATACTGATGTTCATCCAGTCATACCCATGGTGGCGGGACGTCTGACCCGGGTAGTGGGACTTACTCTAGAGGCTGTCGGGTGCAGGGCGGCGGTGGGCTCTCTTTGCCGGGTTGAGTCTGTTACCGGCAGTCTCGACGCCGAGGTTATCGGTTTTGCCGGTGACAAACTTTATCTTATGCCGTCTGAACAGATGACCGGCGTCATTCCCGGTGCCAGAGTGATCCCCCTCGGAGAGGTTACCCAGATCCCTCTCGGTCCGCAGCTTCTTGGACGTGTTATTGACGGTATCGGCACTCCCCTTGACGGTCTCGGGGAAATTATCACTCCGTCCGGTCCGGCCTATATTCCAAAACGCCTGAATCCTCTGGCAAGAAGAAAAATATCTGAATATCTTGATGTCGGCGTCAAGGCCATCAATGGGATCATAACTGTGGGCAAAGGGCAGCGTATGGGATTGTTTGCAGGTTCCGGAGTAGGTAAATCCGTACTGCTTGGCATGATGACCAGAGGAAGCGTTGCCGATGTTACGGTAGTAGGTCTCATTGGCGAGCGTGGACGTGAGGTCAAGGAATTTATAGAGGATATCCTGGGACCTGAAGGCAGAGCGAGATCAGTTGTTATTGCCGCTCCTGCCGATGCTTCTCCCCTTATGCGTCTCAAAGGCTGTGAGACAGCTCTTACCGTGGCCGAGTATTTCAGAGATCAGGGGAAGGATGTGCTTCTGCTGATGGATTCTCTAACCCGCTATGCCCAGGCTCAGAGAGAGATAGCTCTGGCCATTGGAGAGCCTCCGGCAACCAAGGGCTATCCTCCTTCGGTGTTCGCCAAACTTCCTGCTCTGGTTGAAAGGGCCGGCAACGGCGGCGGTGCCCAGGGATCAATAACCGCTTTTTTTACAGTTCTTACGGAAGGTGATGATCTTCAGGATCCCATAGCGGATTCCGCCCGGGCGATCCTGGACGGTCATATAGTTCTGAACCGGGCTCTGGCTGACGGCGGTCACTATCCAGCCATTGATATCAGAAAATCCATAAGCCGCGTAATGCCGATGATAACTACCGAAGAGCACATAATGATGGCAAGAACCATGAAACAGTGCTATGACCTTTATGAACAGAACAGGGATCTTATTACCATCGGGGCATATCAGCAGGGTGCTGATCCTAGACTTGATACGGCTATAGCTCTCAAACCGGTCCTGGATGTTTTTCTTCAGCAGAAGATGAAGGAGGTCATTCCTTTCGGCGAGTGTCAGACCATGCTGAAGCAGGTGGCGAAGAAATATATCGAACTGTCCCGGGGCAATCGCTAGTTGCAGGAGTGAGGAATGAGCAGAGCCATAAGTCTGCTGCTGGATTCAGTGAAGCAGCAGGAGGAAAATGCAAGACTCAGATATCAGAAATCCATAACTGACAGAAACATCTGCCAGAAAAACCTGGATGCCATTAATGACTACCGGGAGGTTTATTCATCGGAACTGAACGAGGCCGGCAGGGATCTCATGTATACGTCCACTCTCAACCAGTACAACGGCTTTATCAACAGACTGGATCAGGCTTCTGCAGATCAGGCGAAGAGTCTCAGACAGGCGGAGGCTTTTGTGGAGAGATGCCGGGAGGAATATCAGCTTCTGCAGACCAAACGGAAGGGACTGGAAAAGCTTCTGGAAAAGGAGGCTCTGGAAAAACAGATGGCGGCAGCCAAGGCAGAGCAGAAGATGATGGA
>CADBNP010000039.1 GCA_902796095.1 uncultured Aeromonadales bacterium
AGAGCTATGGCAGGAGATGATTGAAAGCGGACAGCCGGTAGTCATGGCAGCGGCAAAGGATCAGCTCGACCGTCCCGATGAAGAAGCAGGATCAGTGCTTTCTACCGTTAAGTCTAATCTCAGCCTGTATCGAGATCAGATTGTTTCTGATAACACTTCAGCCTCAGATTTCCGAATCAAAGACATCATGAACTGCAATCAGGCTGTTTCGGTATATGTTGTAACTCAGCCTGCCGACAAAACACGTCTCAAGCCCTTAGTGCGAATTTTTGTGAACATGGTGGTAAGACTGCTGGCAGATAAAATGAAAGTCCAGGACGGCAGAATGGTCAGGGCTAACAAGCACCGTCTGCTCATGATGCTTGATGAATTTCCGTCTCTGGGAAAATTGGATGTAATGCAGGAATCACTGGCCTTTGTTGCCGGTTACGGTATCAAGTGCTACCTGATCTGTCAGGATCTTTCTCAGCTTAAATCTAATGAGAGCGGCTACGGTCAGGAAGAATCAATAACATCAAACTGTCATATTCAGAATGCTTATCCGCCTAATCGCATGGATACAGCTAAGTATCTTTCAGAACTTACTGGTCAGACAACAATTGTTAAAGAAAGCATCACCAAGAGCGGCAGCGGCTTTAACACCTCAACATCTCGAACAATGCAGGAGGTGCAGCGTCCTCTCCTTACCCCCGATGAATGCCTGAGACTTCCGTCTCCGAAAAAGAACGACCGGGGCGATATTGTGGAAGC
Organism: uncultured Aeromonadales bacterium; assembly: GCA_902796095.1. Lineage (GTDB taxonomy): Bacteria > Pseudomonadota > Gammaproteobacteria > Enterobacterales > Succinivibrionaceae > UBA2804. The sequence continues at coordinate 751 of CADBNP010000039.1, forward strand.
CGGGGATATGCTGATCTTTGTCGCTGGCTTTCCTGCCATCTATGGCAAACAGCCGCTTTATTTCAAAGATAAAGTATTTCTGAACCGATCCAAAATTGCAGCTCCCGGAAAATCAGACACGATCAAGGAAGAGGACAGATGTTACAGGATCGATGAAGATGAGGAAGGCGAAAACAATAAGAAAACTCACGAGGCAATATTTACAGCTTTTGAAGAAGATACAGATGTTAAAGAGTCTGAAGTCACTGTGAAAACGCCAAAAACCGAAGTTCCTGAAGCTCCTAAAAAGAGAATTACGCAGGAAACAGAACTGGAGGAATATGACGCTGGCAAGCATATGCCCGATCCGGCTCAGAGCGAAGAGATCCGCAAAGCTGTATTTGAACCGAAGAGCAAGATCCTGCCTGAAACTGCCGAAGAACTGGGGGACTACAAGCTGACAATCGAAGTTGATGAAGATGAAAACAACGGCAAAAAGAAGTGAATCAGAGTATAACGCAAATAATTTTCATATATTGCTAATATCTATCCTGTTTTGCGGTATAATGTCATTACTGTGGATTGTTCAGTGTTCAGGTTTATTCGTTATGAATATGACTTCATCAATGCCAATGGGGATATATGGAGTGGCAGAGTTAGCCGAACCGGAGACGGGCGAGACCGTCATTGTCTGTCCGAGACGGACAGTGCTCATGAGCGAAGCCCTTGCACGAGGGTATCTCATGAAGGGCGATAAAAAATGCTGGATAACACCATTGCTCAAACGAGTAATAGCAAAACAGGGAGATGCGGTGAAAACGGAAATCGAGGGGATCTATGTTAACGGAGTTTTAGTCCCTAACAGCATGACCAAAATGACAGATTCACGAGGCAGGGAACTTCCGAGATGGTGTTATGACGGACTGATACCGGAACATGAGTACCTTCTTCTAACAGACAATCCGAGATCATTTGACGGACGGTATTTTGGACTTACCAACCGGGACGAGATAACGCACAGAGCATACCCGGTTTTGACATTTTCATGGAGATAGAGAATGAGGCTGATAATAGCGGAGAAAGCAAGCGTAGGCAGGGCAATTGCCGATGTTTTAGGTGTGAAAAAGACCGAAACGGGCTATATAGAATGCTCCGACAATGACGCAACGATTGTCACATGGGCTTCAGGACATATGTATCAGCTCGCTGACATTGACGCATATACCGCTCCTACCGTTCCGGTTAACAGCAAAACCGGCAAAAAGGTATGGCGTTTTGATGAACTCCCGGTATTTCCGGAGAAATGGATTCTGAACAAAACGGAGAGAACCAAAGAACAGACCAAGCTCATTGAAGAGCTGATCGGAAAAGCCGATGTTGTCGTAAACGCCGGAGACCCGGACAGAGAAGGACAGCTCCTGATAGACGAGATCATATGGGAATCGCCTAATAAGCCGAAAAAGTACCTGCGGTACTGGGCTAATGCGGTTGATAAAAAATCCATAACAGCCGCCCTGGACAATCTCAGACCCAAT
>CADBNP010000040.1 GCA_902796095.1 uncultured Aeromonadales bacterium
TAGGACCTAGAATTCCGAGAACATAGCGCGGCTTTTCCGGATCCGCTTCGGTAAATTTGTCTGCAGTCTGACGTGCCAGTCTGGCTGCGGTCAGATTGATCTCATAGCATATATCCTCAAGACCGTAGTCGGACATGACCACAGAGGTTGCATTAAAAGTATTGGTTTCTATAAGATCTGCTCCGGCCTCCAGGTAGCGGCGGTGAATGTCAGTTACAACATCCGGCCGTGTCAGACACAGAAGATCATTGCATCCCTTCAGATCCTTGAGCCATGAAGAAAACCGGTTTCCTCTGAAATCCTTCTCCAGAAGTCCGTATGACTGGATCAGCGTTCCGGTGGCTCCGTCAAGCACAAGAATGCGACGTTCAAGTTCTGCAGCCAGAGCAGGTCTTTTGAGTACCATTATTTGCTTCCGTTTAATTCAAATGGAGTTTCCTGGTATACGTAATAATTCAGCCAGTTGCTGAACAGCAGGAAACCGTGACTTCTCCAGGTTGCCTGAGGAGGCAAAGAAGGATCATTGTTACGGTAGTAGTTGACAGGCATTGCAGGATTGATTCCGGCCTTGATATCACGCATATACTCGTTGTGAAGAGTATCGGCATCATATTCGGCATGTCCTGTCACATAAACCTGGCGCTTGTCCGGACTTACGGCAAGATAAACTCCAACCTCATCTGATCCGGCAAGAATGGACAGATCTGTATAGGTTTTGAATGTCTCCTTTTCAAAACTCGCATAACGTGAATGAGGTGCCCAGAACACATCATCAAAGCCTCTGATCAGTGGCTCTGGCATATTTGATGTCTCATGAAGATAAACACCGGACAGCTTTGTATCACGCGTCAGCTTAGGCACATCATAGAACACACTGAGAGCAGCCTGCACAGCCCAGCAAAGAAACATGGTGGATGTTACGTGAAATTTGGACCACTGAATTATTTCAACAAGTCTGTCCCAGTAGGAAACCTTCTCGAACGGTACCAGACCAAGAGGGGCACCTGTAATGATCATGCCGTCATAATAACGATCCTGTACCTGCATAAAATCCTGATAGAAGGTATCAATATGTGCCTTCGGAGTATTCTTCGATACGTGATCATCAATTCTTAGCAGATCTATCTGAACCTGAAGCGGCGAATTGGAAAGTTTCCTCATAATCTGAGTTTCAGTTTCAATCTTCTTTGGCATCAGATTAAGAAGAAGAAGTTTCAGAGGTCTTATATCCTGATGAGACGCCCTGCTTTCTGTCATAACAAAAATATTTTCCTGACGCAGAATTTCTGCAGCAGGAAGTGTATCCGGAATTTTAATAGGCATAGCACTCTCCTTAAATTTGTTTGATCATTATAACAAAATAAAAAAATTTCTTAAGCAGGTGACATTTACAGGAACCGGCATCGCAAAAAAAAGTAGGGCAGCCACGCCATACGATCCTTCCGAACATCTGAAAACAGTTCCCGGGTTATAAATCACGCCAGTTTTGTTGCCTATATCAGCAAAAAAATTCTATAATCGTCTTAAAAGCGGGATGGAGAAAAACTGATGAGAATAGAGACGGTGTCAACCGGTGATGAAGTACTGACAGGCTTTGTAACTGATACCAATGCTTCATGGCTGAGCCAGCGTCTGCTGGAAAACGGACTTCAGGCCTCACGAAGACATACAGTTGGCGATGATCTGAATGAGATTGCAGCAGTTATTGAAGAAAGATCCAGACATGCAGACATTCTCCTGATAAACGGCGGACTCGGTCCTACCTCTGACGACAAAACTACGGAAGCTGCCGCAAGGGTAAAAAAAGTACCTCTCGTAAAAAATGAGGAATGGGTGAAACGTCTCGATGAAACAGCAAAAAACAGAGGAATCGAGATGGATCCGTCCAACTACAAGCAGGCAATGCTTCCTGAAACCGCTGTACTTATCAATAATCCAATAGGTACCGCCTGCGGATTCAAACTGAAAATCAACAATGCCATGTGCTACTTCACTCCTGGAGTACCTGCAGAATTCAAGCACATGGTAGACACACAGATACTTCCAGAATTAAAGACCAGTGTAAAAGCTCCAAAAACTGTTGTAAGAGTCTATTTCACTATGGGTCTAAGAGAATCAAGTCTGGCAGGACAGCTGGACAATATGAACTGGCCGGAAAGCATCACTTTAGGATACAGAGCAAACTTTCCGCTAATTGAGGTCAAACTTATAGCCAGCGATCCGACTGAAGAGGATCTTGAAAATGCCGAAGAGCAGCTTTTATCCGTAATATCTCCGGTTCTACTGTCAAAAGGTGAATTCAACATCGCAGCCCAGATCTCAAAACTTTCAGGTGTCATACCTCTTCAGGTTCTTGAAGACGGGACAGACGGAAGGGTAATCAGCATCCTTGCTCAGGAAATGCACGGTCTGGTCGGTCACTTTGTGCCTGTTCCTAGTGATTCTGAAACGCTCATTGCTAAGGTGAAAAAAGAAAGGATCAGAACCCTTGCCATCAGCTGTGAATCAAACGAAGGGTTTACCATCATCTATTTCAACGGCATAACCGGTCATCTCCAGCGACTTAAATCGAAGGCAACAAAGGAAAAGGATCGAAAAAACATAATAACCCTGGCTGCTCTTGATATGCTGAGAAGACTGCTGAGCGGTCTGCCTCCGTTTGCTCCTTACGAAAACCTGATCAGAACTGAGCAGATCAAATTTAAGGTTTAGTGCACTCCTGACATTCTGCACAGAGCTTTCATCTGGTGGATCGTTATTTACTCCGACCAGGACGGATGCGATCTGTTCTGATAACGTATTTCCGTTTACTGTTCTGCTGTCCGGTTACTGCCGGCAGTTGCACATGCTGAACATTAAATATTCATAACAAATTACATCAGATCGATATAATACATTACATTATTTATCTATAATTGCATTCTACCTGCTTTGGACTGAACTCTGTGGAGAGAGGGAGAGGATCCGACAAAACAGGATCAGATCTACTGTACCTGGGGACTGCCAGATCATTTCTATAGCACTGGACTCTTCCAACTGTAGCACTATTCGCCCGACTGCATTTCCAGAGAGGTATATCATGAATCTGGCTGAATGGTATGTAATCTCTGAGAACTCCATAACCTGGTCTTTCATTAAGAATGATTACGAAAACGAGTACCACTCCAAGTCTTCTTCAAGTTGACACTGAACTCAATATGAAATGGAAATCACTGACCAAGGCACAGATGGACAAACTGCTTCCAGCTCAGAAAAAATGGATCAAGAAAAAGGATGATAAATGCAGTGCAGTCACAATGAAGGGCACAGAGCAAAAGCTTACAAAAATGTATCCATGCCAGACTGAAATGACTCAGGTCCGAACCGCCACAATCGGAGAATAACTGATTAATTCAAAACAGTAAATACTGAAGCAGGTCGCAGATACCTGCACGTTTACTTGAGTTTTTCCCATCTTGTACAAAGACAGCAGTATCGGAATAGACTCTTCATGAAAACCTTTTTTCAACTGATACATGGAAGCATCTTTCGTTATGGATTTTGACCTTCTGAAAAGCAAATTTCTGATAAGAAAATTATCATTGATAAAAGAGCACAAACTATTTGGATCTGTTGTCAGTCAGCATAGACCGGGGGACACTCAACAGCACGATCGTTACAGGTATCAGTACAAAAGGAAAAGGAGGAGCTAGAAACCTAACTCCTCCCTGAAGGGGTGCCTGACAATTACCTACTCTGACATGGCGGGAAGCCA
>CADBNP010000041.1 GCA_902796095.1 uncultured Aeromonadales bacterium
AGGCAGGCAGATGAAGGATGTATGGACCGGAGCTCTGACTCCTCCGAAGGAAAAAATGTACGGAAAACATCCTACACAGAAGCCGCTGTATATTCTCAGCCGTCTTATTGAAGCTTCCACAAAAGAGGGTGATGTTATTCTCGATCCGTTCTGCGGCAGTTCTTCGACCGGTGTGGCGGCGAAGGATCTCGGCAGAAAGTATATCGGCATAGACAGCGTGGAGGACTACCTTAAACTTTCCGTGAGGCGTCTGGAACACAGATGGGATTAATCTCGTGTTCCGGCCTGATGCTTTGTCAGTTTTCTGCTTTTGTCTCTGAACTGTCCGGAACGTTCAGGAGCAGAAACACCATGGCGGATCCGGAACATTTGCCGGCTCCGGTCTGAACACGCCTTTCAGCTCCTCTATGTTTCATTTGTCGGGGATACGGAATATTCTTTCTGATTTTGCATTTTCTGACTGCAGAGCAGCCATTTTCTTATCGCAGTGCTGATTGTATAAGACCTGATTCTGTTTGCGGCGCAGACAGCCGGTATTGAACCGTCACTGTATGCAACTGCAGCCGGATTTCCTGCACCTGAATCAATATCCTGGCAATTGCCGTTGTCTTCCTTCAGCCGGGTCCCGGTATTCTGCAGATGAAGCCTGAAATCAAAACTCCGCATCCCGTCGGAGTTCATGAACCTTCTGAATCTTGTACTGCGGGATTTCATCGGGGATTTTTATCTGATATCTGTTCCCGGCCGTTTTATATAACCTTCCCGAAGGTCCCGTTCTGAAAAACTGTTGTCGCTCAGCATATAAACAGACATTGTGAAGATTTTGGGACAGATATGTCAGGTTATCAGATGTGCGGTGCTCAATAACAGTCTGTTTAATCTGCAGGTTAAGGTATCCTGCCATGTATTCAATACTGTCGGATCCCTGATTTGTGTAGTAAGATGCATATTATTTACATTGCAGACAACTGTGCCAAAATGTGAAATATGTCACGATTTGTAAGAGCAACACTCTTCTTTAACTGATCCTTTTTCTGTATATTGAACTAAATTTGCCTTCAGGATCAGAAATCGAATACCAGGTGGACAGTCAGACATGTTTATGGAAGAACCCCAGACGTCAAAAACTCAGAGGAAACTTAATCTCAAGCCGGTGCACGAGGATGATATAGCCCGGTACCTGGTCGAAAATCCGGCCTTCTTTATCCGTCATCCAGAGGTCCTTGACTCTGTAGAAATTCCTCATCCGATGAAGGGATCCATTTCTCTGGTGGAGGCCCAGCAGAAGCGTCTTAAGGAGCAGATCCGTCTGCTTACCACCAGAATGCACGACGTGAACAACATTGCCTGTCACAATGCCAATATCTTCCGTACCTTTTTCGGACTATACAATGATTTGTACCAGTGCGGCTCGGTCAGAGAGCTGACAGAACTCCTCAACGACACCTGCAGGGCATATCTTTTCATTCCGTGCACACATCTATGGATCAATGAGGAGAGAGTGGCAGACTGTCAGAATCCGAGGGATGCGGAATATCTTATGGATATCGGAGATTTCTCCGCAGTGTGCAACGACATCATGAGGCGGGAAAAGGTAAGTCTCGGCAAACTCACGGAGCATGAAAGAAAAATTATCTTTTCTGATGATGATCTGGTGTTTTCAAGAGCTCTTGTCCGCATGGGAGAGTACGGGGATCTGGGGATCCTTGCCTTCGGACATGCCGATGCCAACCACTACCACGAAAATCTCGATACCTTTTTTATTGAACAGCTGGCAGATTACATAGCTCTTCTTCTGCCCCGTTTTATCCGTTTCAGACGTTAGGAAGGCAATGATCACTTTATCCGAGGCTTCTGAAAAATTCTTCACATATCTCAGCAGTGAACGTCACCTCAGTGACAGGACGGTGGATACCTACCGGACCGGTCTCAGAGTATTCGGCACCTTTCTTTCAGACAGTCTGAACATCACCGAGATCGAGAAAATATCAACCGCCCATATCCGGATGTTTATTGTGGAAATGAACAGACAGGGAAAGAAGCCCTCCAGTGTTGATACCTGGCTGTCGTCTGTCAGGAGCCTCTACCGCTTTCTGACCTTCAAGCAGATTGTTGCAGATGATCCGTCTCTTGCTGTTTCAGGACTTAAGATCCCGCACCGGCTTCCCTCATTTTTCAGGGACGATCAGATGTCGTTTCTTCTTGATCAGACCACTACGGAGGGAACGGTTAAAAATGAACAGGAGGATCTTTTTCTGTCAAAGCGGGATCATGCCATGCTGGAGCTTCTGTACTCATCGGGACTTCGTGTAAGTGAACTGGTGGGGCTTGATCTGAACAGGGTCTTTCTTGATGATCTGACGGTGAAGGTGCTGGGCAAGGGGCGAAAGGAGCGAATTGTACCCATGGGTGAAGTAGCGGTTGCCGCCATTGAGGAGTATCTGAAGCTTCGTGAACTGTATGCGGCTTCCGGTGAGAACGCTCTTTTCATCAATGTTCAGGGCAGACGGACCACGGCCCGGAATGTGGCCATGAGACTCAGGGTATATGCGGAAACCCACGGGTTCAGCGGACGCATTCATCCTCACAAGATGCGCCACAGCTTTGCCACGGTGATGGTCAGCAATTCAAAGGATGTTAGGGCGGTGCAGGATATGCTCGGTCACGAAAAACTCTCCACAACCCAGATATATACCCATTCCGATATCACCTCTCTCTGCCGGGTGTACCGTACCGCCCATCCCCGGGATGCAATGAACAAGGGAAACAGTCCGGTGCCTGAGCAGGAGCAGCCCTGATGAGGATTGGCGGCGCAGGGAACGAGGTTCTGGCACTTACCTTTGATCTTGATGACACTCTTTATGACAACCGTCCGGTAATCGAATCTGCCGACAGATGGTATTCATCGATGCTGGAGTTCCATCCGTGGCTTCGGAAGATCAGGGCATCCGAAATGATCCCGCTGCTTAAGGATGAAATCCGGCGGGAGGATCCTCTGCTGGAAAGTGACGTTACACTGTTCAGAACAGAGGTTCTGAGACGGCTTTTTGTCAGCTGCGGCACCGATCCTGCGGCTGCCGTCACCGAGGCCGCTCTGCTGGTTCGCCGTTTTATTCAGGTCAGATCCTCGTTTATGGTTCCGAAAAGCAGCTTCAGAATTCTGCATCTGCTTGGAAGAAAATACCCGATGATAGCCCTTACCAACGGCAATGTGGATGCGGAGCGCATCGGTCTTGCGTCATGCTTTTCCTGCTGCATCAGAGCGGACAGACGTCTTCCGGCAAAGCCGGATCCGGCTCTTTTTCTTGAAGCCTCACGTCTTCTCGGCGTTCCTCCCGGAAATATTCTTCATGTGGGGGATGATCCCGTAACCGATATCTACGGAGCCTGCCGGGCGGGATTCATGACCTGCATGATAAGGACGGAGGCTTTTCATGATAAAATTAAACCATTGCCGGATTTGGAAATATCCGGACCGGAGGAGCTTGAATCGATTCTTTTATGAGTGATGGATCTAGTAACATGACAGAGGGACTCAATCCCCAGCAGCTGGAGGCTGTTACCGCCGAACGCACAAATATGCTGATTTATGCCGGTGCGGGATCCGGAAAAACCAGAGTTCTTGTGTCCCGCATTGTTTATCTTCTGACTGTTGAAAGGATCCCGCCCTGCAGTATCATGGCGGCCACCTTTACCAACAAGGCAGCCAATGAAATGAAAACCCGCATAGCGGCCGCCGTAGGAAAGGACATTGACGTCAGAGAGCTGCAGATCGGAACCTTTCACAGCATCTGCATGGGCATTCTCAGACGCTACAATCGTGATGCCGGACTGCCTCCCGTTTTCTCCGTTATTGATGATACCGATCAGCTGGCTCTGATCAGGCAGATTGTCAAGAGGGAGTCCACAGAGGCTGTTGACAAGGAGTTCCCGAAGGATACCAGAAATTTTATCAACCGGTGCAAGGAAAAGGGTCTGAGAGCCGCCAACTGCTTCGGAGATGAAATCGAGAAATACAGAAGCGATGTGAAGCGGCAGCACATGGCCCGGATCTATCGCCTGTATGAGGAGTACTGTTTCAACGCCGGAGTGGTGGATTTCGGGGAAATGATCCTCAGGGTCTGTGAACTGCTGGAGAACAATGTATTTGTCCGCAGCCGCTTTCACAGTCAGATCAGTGAAATCCTGGTGGATGAGTTTCAGGATTCAAATGATATTCAGTTGCGTCTTCTGGCCTGTATGAAATCAGATGACTGTCATCTTACCGTGGTGGGTGATGACGATCAGTCCATCTATTCCTGGCGCGGAGCAAATCCCCGCAATCTGATTGAATTTGCCATGAGAATGCCTATGGTAAAGGTGGTGAAACTTGAGCAGAACTACCGCTCCACCACTCATATCCTCAATGTTGCCAACAGTCTTATTGCAGGCTGCCAGGAAAATACCAAAAATCTCTGGACTGAGCGCACGGGAGGAGACAGGGTGGGTGTCTATCAGGCTCTCACTCCGAGGGAAGAGGCAGAATTCGTTGTCAACAGGATCCTGTCGCTTCATTCCCGGGAAAAGATCCCCTACAGAAAATTTGCGATCCTGTACCGGAACAATTCTCTTTCCCTGAGTTTTGAAAACGCTCTCAGAACTGCCGATATTCCATACCGTGTAGTGGCGGGTCACCGTTTCTATGATCGCAGGGAAATCAGGGATGCCATGGCCTATATCCGTCTGGTGGCGAATCCGAAGGATGATGCCTCGTTTGCCAGAGTGGTAAATATTCCCCAGAGAGGCATCGGTGAGAAATCGATATCCTTTCTTGTGTCATATGCGGGTGACGGCGGCATCAGCCTTTTTGAAGCCGCCGAGACTGCCGTCAGGGAAAGACTGCTGAAGGGAAAAGCTCTTTCCGGTCTTAAAAACTTTGTGGATACCGTAAACAGTCTCATTGAAAAGGTTGACGGAAAGGATCTTGTATTTTCCGTAAATCTTATACTGAAGGATTCCGGACTTCTTGACTATTACATGCAGGAGGAACTGAAGGAGAAGGATGTGGGCAAAAGCCGCACCGGCAATCTGGAGGAACTGGTAAACTCGTGTCAGAATTATTCCTTTCTGGATGAAATTGACTGTACCGGCATTGAGGCGCTGTCGGCATATACCCAGGATCTTACTCTGCAGACTGATCTGGATGAGATAGATGATGGGCAGGGAAAGACCTCCTCTGATGACAGAGTCAACCTCCTTACTATCCATTCAGCCAAGGGACTGGAATTTGACACGGTGTTTCTGGTGGCCTTTGAGGATGGAATAATTCCTTCCAGCAGGGCCCTTTCATCTGATCGCGAGGTACAGGGAAGCGACGGCTGGAATGAAGAGCTCCGGCTTGCCTATGTGGCGGTAACCAGGGCCGAAACCAGGTGCTACATTTCATTTGCACGAAACCGCAGTCTGTACGGCAAAAACTTTTCAAGCGA
>CADBNP010000042.1 GCA_902796095.1 uncultured Aeromonadales bacterium
AGCAAAGACCGGCACTAATCGTGGAAATCGGATTTTAGAAGATTTAGCCAGGATCGTTTCTGATAAATACGGTGACAGCAAAATCCTGTCACAGGCCGTTGAAAAGCTCAGTGCCATTCTCAGTGAGAATTTTGACGAAAGCGGAAAAAACAAAATAAGCCAGCCTTCTAAAAAAAGGCTCGCTCAGAAAAAATCAGAAGGATACCTGAATTTTCTACAGAAGAACAAAAACATATTGGGACGCATTATATTCGAGCAATCCTTCACATACGGCAAAAAGGAAGAAACCTATTCCAAAAAAGTAAAGGGACTGGAAATTCTCCTGAAATACGATCACCTTGTCAGTGACGAGAGCAGACGATATCAGTTTGCAGAAATACTGCGGTTCTATCTGCTTGTGAAAATCATCAGGAACAGGATAAACCATGCTGTGGACTACGAAAACCCTACAGATGAGGCCAGGGAAAAGGAAACAGTTGAAAATGCAGTCATCGAAAAATGCACAGGCGGTTTCGGCGTGCTGCCAAAACTGGAATTCAGCGGATTTGATCTCCAGGAAATCAAAACTATATTAAGACAGGCTGTTTCACTTCCCATACCGCAGTAGTCTTTCAGGAATGATAAAAATCACATTTAACATGTGACCGGTATGATTTAAACTGTTACTGTTCGGCACTGCTGAAGGTATGAACGTCAGTCGGCATGCAGAAATTCATGCACAGATTAATATACGGCAGATTTTTTTTCTGATGTCATACCAGCAGGCATCAGCTTAAGGGAAAAGGTGTAAAAATCAATGGAAACAAAGGAAATCGTGCTGCCGAAGCACCGCTTTTTAATCAACGCTGATATCTGTCCGGATTTTGCTCCGCAGATGGTTGATCCGTACTACTGGATCAACCAGAAGAAAATATTCAGCTCATCCCGGGGAAGAGGCACTGCATACTTCATTGACGCCGGTGAAAACAGGAAATGGGTGCTGAGGCACTACCTGCGGGGCGGACTTATAGCGAAGTTCATGAAGGACGGATATTTTTACCCAGGAAGGAACAGATGCCGCCCATACCTGGAATTCAGGCTGCTGGCTGATCTGCATGAAAAGGGACTTCCGGTTCCGGAGCCTGTCGTCGCCCATGTCAATCTCAACTTCTATCCTGTCGCCCACTACGACATTATCATGAAATACATAGAGAACAGCAGAGATCTGGTATCAGTACTGAAGGAGAGAGCTCTGACCGAAGGCGAGCTGGAGGGCATCGGCGAAGTGCTGGCAAAGCTGAATGAGCACAACGTCTATCACCAAGATCTCAATATCCACAACATCATGCTGGATGACAGAGGCAAATTCTGGGTTATAGACTTTGACAAGGGAGAAATATCCCCGGGACATTTCAGTGAAATGTGCGACAGGCTGCACCGCTCCTTCACCAAGGAAAAATCAATCCACGGAAAGGAATTCAACTGGGAGGACGGCAGCTTTGAGAAGATCCTTAAGAGTTCCGGGAAATAATATCTGAAATATGCTCCAGGGTGCGCTGAGTCGCACCCCGCCCTTTCAGCAGTTCACCGAGAGCGGCATCGCCCATAATCCTGCGTTTTTCCGGATCTGTCAGAAGGAGCTTCAATTCAGAAAGAAGTTCATCCTCCGTCTCCGCCACCTGAAGTCCGCCGGCATCACGCATTTTTCTGGTAACATCCTTAAAATTATAGTAGAAAGGACCCATAATCACTGCTTTTCCGAGAGATGCCGGCTCCAGGGGATTATGACCTCCCACATCAGTATAGCTGCCTCCCATGACGGCAAGATCCGAGGCTTCGAAAAGCTTAATCATCTGCCCCATGGCGTCGCATACCAGAACCTCAGTATCAGCTGTAAAGGAGGACATGTCCGACAGCCGGACTGTTTTAAATCCTGAAGAACCGGAGGTGCGGCACACCCGATCAAATCTCTCCGGATGACGCGGAGCCAGCATCAGCAGAGCACCGGGATACTCCCCGAGCAGCTGCCGGTGAACCCTGAGGAAAACCTCATCCTCGCCCTCGTGAGTTGAAGCGGCAATCCACACCATGCTCCGGTTCAGCATCTCTCTTAACTCATCCCCCTCCTTTATTCTGATCCCGTCAGGCACAATATCAAATTTAAGGGAACCGGTGATCCTGACATCCTTTACACCAAGAGATGAAAAACGCTCACCATCCTCGCTGTTCTGACAGAGTACAGCCGTCAGATGCCTTCCCAGATATCGTTCAAACAGTCCTCTGACACGTCCGTACCTGCCGCAGGATCTTTCCGACATTCTGGCATTCATCAGCACCACCGGCACTCGCGCCGATGAGCAGGCCGCCAGCCAGTTGGGCCAGAGCTCCGTCTCCATGATAATCAGC
>CADBNP010000043.1 GCA_902796095.1 uncultured Aeromonadales bacterium
CGCAGTGATCATCTCACTGCCTTTTTAAAAATTTTACTGACGTTATTTTCAGTAACTGACGAAATTTTTTCTCTGGAAATTCCAAGATACTCCTGACACTGCTCTGCAACAGAAAGAAGATCCGAAGGTCTGGAACCGCGAAAAACCGGAGCATCAGTTTCCAGAACTATGTGATCCGCTCCGGCATAAATCAGAGCTCCTCTCAGCCTGTTTGCATTTTTATTCAGAATCAGAGTTCCTATTCCGAGGTAAAAACCGGCATCCAGCCAACGTTTTGCCATCAGAAAATTGCCACTGAATCCATGAATAATTCCGGTTCCGGAATAAGAGCATGATTTCAGCATATGAAGAATTCTGTCATCTCTTCTGATACTGTGAATAAGAAGAGGAAGACTGCTTGTCCGGGCTATTTCAATCTGCTGTTCCAGAAGACTTTCCTGATGGTGTTCCTTGTCGGCACTGCCGGCCGGCTCAAGTCCGCATTCACCAACCGCCACCGGATCCTCCGAATCCCTCCACGAAGACGAGGTGTAGGCTGGATGACAGCCCCAGCAGCAGAAAACATCCTGCTCAGAACACTGCCAGTCACAGAGATTAAAATTAATGTCCGGGACAATAAAACGGCAGATCCCTTCATCTCTGAGTTTTGGCAAAAAAGAAGCGGGATCCGGGATCAAATCCAGATGAATATGCGTATCCGTAAAGGTGTAATCAGTGCTCACGTGTGGTAAAGAACTGGATTTTCGGATAACGTTCCTGAGTCAGATTAAGATTAACCCTTGTCGGCGCTATATAAGTCAGATTATCTCCTCCATCCAGAGCAAGATTCATTTCACACTTATCCCTGAACTCCTGCATAGCCTTAGGATCATCACATGAAACCCATCTTGCAGTAGTAACATTAACCGACTCATAAACAGAATCCACATTATACTCATGCTTCAGTCTTGATACGACAACATCAAACTGAAGAACACCTACCACACCAACAATAAGATCATTGTTTATCAGAGGACGAAATACCTGAACCGCACCCTCCTCAGACAGCTGGATTAGTCCTTTGAGGAGCTGCTTCTGCTTCAGAGGATCCCTTAACAGGATACGCTTGAACAGTTCCGGTGCAAAATTAGGGATACCGGTGAAATGAAGTTTTTCTCCTTCTGTAAAGGTATCTCCTATCTGAATAGTACCATGATTATGCAGACCGATTATATCACCTGGATAAGCCTCCTCTGCCTGTTCTCTGTCTCCTGCCATAAAGGTAACAGCATCAGAAATAACGACGTCCTTGTCAATACGGACATGATGCATCTTCATACCCTTGGTGTAGTGACCGGAAACCACGCGCATAAAAGCAATGCGATCACGATGCTTCGGATCCATATTTGCCTGGATCTTGAAGATAAATCCGGTAAGAGGCTCCTCATAAGGATTAACCTCCCTTGTTTCAGTCTGTCGTGACTGCGGAGCCGGAGCCCATTTTGTCAGACCGTCAAGCATATGATCTACACCGAAATTACCAAGTGCCGTACCCCAGAATACAGGAGTCAGTTCTCCGCTGCGGAAAGCATCAAGATCAAACTCTGCAGAAGCACCTTTTACAAGCTCCATTTCCTCTCTGAGCTTCTGTGCGTAATCCTCGCCGATAGCCTTGTCAAGTTCTGGGCTGTCAATACCTTTTACTACCCTTTTCTCCTGAATAGTATGACCAAATCCCTGGGCATAGAGAACCATCTCATCAGTATAGATATTATAAACGCCCTTAAAATCGTGACCTGCACCGACAGGCCATGTGACAGGTGCACAGACTATACCGAGTTCATGCTCGATCTCATCCATCAGTTCCATCGGATCCCTGGTTTCACGATCAAGCTTGTTCATGAAGGTTATAACAGGAGTAGTACGCAGTCTGGCAACATCCATCAGTTTGCGGGTTCTTTCCTCGACACCTTTGGCGGCATCAATAACCATCAGACAGCAGTCTACAGCAGTAAGTGTACGGTAGGTATCCTCGGAAAAGTCCTCGTGACCGGGGGTGTCAAGCAAATTTACAAGACAGTCACCGTAAGGAAACTGCATAACGGATGTTGTAACAGAAATTCCACGTTCCTTTTCCATGGCCATCCAGTCAGATTTGGCAAACTGACCGGATCCTCCTCTGCCCTTAACCGTACCTGCACGCTGAATGGCATTTCCGAATAAAAGTACCTTTTCAGTAATGGTGGTTTTACCGGCATCAGGATGGGAAATAATAGCAAAGGTTCTACGTTTATTTATCTGTTCTGAAAAATCGGCCATAGCAATCTAACCTGTTCCAAAAATATGACTATTCTAACAGATCAGGAACAAAGGCTAAAGAAGATGCGATCTAAAACACATTTTTAGACACCACGGACAGCAGGATCCCAGATATATTTATGTAGCTGCAACTGGATCCGAACACTTTCCAGCCTCCTGGATTTAAGATAATCTACTATTTCCGCAGGACTGATTTTTCCAAACACGGGACTTGCAAAAATATGACATTTCGGACGGTACTCTCTGATAACATCAGCCATGGTATCAAGATCCTTCTCGCCTCCGACTACAAATTTAAGGACATCCCAGTCCATAAGTCCTGTAAAACAGTTTTTACACATCATCCCTTCCATACCGGATGAAGGTGACTTGTAATCAACTGTCATGAAGAGATCATGAAAATGCTTTAATCTGAAATTCCTGTCCCATACAGCCGTATAATCACAGTGTCCGGACGTTTCAATGTTGATCTTATACTGCCGATCAAGCAGTTCACCCACCAGTATCCCGATATCATGCTGAGCCATAGGCTCTCCGCCGGTCAGAGTTACCATTCTGATCCCAGCTTCATCCAGCCAAGAAACAATATCCTGAACATTCATTTCACGATAATCACCGCCGGTACATGCATATCTGGAATCGCAGTAGGAGCAGTTAAGTGGACAACCGTAAAATCTGACAAAGCTGCAGAGATACCCCTGGCGGATACCTTCTCCCTCTATACTGGAAAACATTTCATTGACGAGCATGCTAGTCTCTGGTGTAGATCACCGCATTATTACGGGATTCCTTTAATTCAACCATATAGCATACAACCCTCTCATCAGTCAGTTGATCGCTGATCCAGCGGGAAATGTTTTCGGCCGTAGGGTTGAACGGAAGAACATCGTTAAGATAGGAATGATCAAGAACTCCGGCAATCCGGCGCTTAATTTCTGTAAAATCCATTACCATGCCGTTTGAATCAAGTTCGGATGCCTTTAAATATACCGTGAGATCCCATTCGTGCCCGTGGAGACTTGTACATTTGCTTTCATAGGGGAGATTCAGCCGGTGAGCTGCGGCAAAGGTGAGATGCTTTTTAACTGTGAACATTTATATTGGTCTCGGAAAATGTTGAAATTGAGCATGGTGATTATATCACGGGAGAAATAATAGAAAAGTATATTTCCAAAATACAGATTACAACCGGCTAAAGTTACAGGAGAAATCCAAAAAAGGACAGTAAAAATGCCCGAACAACATGCATGACATTCATCTGTCACTCTGCTTCAGGCTTTCATTCTAAAAAAACGGTTTCTATGATCTCACCAGGTAATCGCCGGCGCAGATCCATTTATAGGTTGTAAGCTCTTCAAGTCCCATAGGTCCGCGAGCATGAAGCTTCTGAGTGGATATTGCTACCTCGGCACCAAGTCCGAACTGACCTCCGTCGGTAAATCTGGTTGAAGCATTGACATATGCTGCAGCAGATCCGGCACTGTTCACAAACTTTTCTGCATGATTGAGACTGTTGGTAAGAATAGAATCTGAATGCGACGCATTATGCTGATGCATATGATCGAGAGCTTCATCTACGCCATCCACCATCTTTATCCCCATAGCCATGGACAGCCATTCGGTATCAAAAGTCTTCTCGTCCGCATGCTCGAGCTTTTTGCAATCAAGTTTCTGCAGCGTTTCAAAGGACTCCTCATCAGCAGCTACGCTTATACCGTTACTGTTAAGTTCAGGAACCAGAAGTTCAAAAAGTCTATCCGCAATACCGCGATGAACCAGCAGTGTATCAAGAGCATTGCATGCAGACGGCTTCTGAACCTTGGAATTCATTATCACAGGAATGCTTCGCTTCAGATCAGCGGTTTCGTCTACAAAGATGTGGCTGATGCCGAAACCTCCGATAATAACCGGAATTGTGGATTCAGCACGACACAGTGCACTTAGTCTGCTGCCTCCACGAGGAATTATCATATCAATATACTGATCCATACGGAGAAACTCTGCAACAAGTTCTCTGTCAGTATTGTCAATAAACTGAACCACCTCCGATGATACACCTGCACTTGAAAGGCCCTGTCTGATATGTTTAATCATCATCTGATTAGTTTCAATAGTCTCACTGCCGCCGCGAAGAACACATACGTTTCCGGTCTTTATGCAGAGCGATGCGATATCGGCGGTAACATTCGGTCTTGCCTCATAAATAACGCCGATAACACCGATAGGGATGCGTTTTCTTGTAAGTGACAGACCGTTAGGAAGAACCCTTGAATCTATGACCGAACCGACAGGATCATCAAGAGAGGCTACCTTTCTTATATCACGGATGATATCTCCCATTCTCTTTTCATCAAGACGAAGTCTGTCCAGCAGAACCGGACCTATACCCTTCTCCGCCGCCCTTTCATAATCCCTGCGGTTGGACTCAAGCACATCCTGCATATTGGTCTCAAGAGCATCAGCTACAGCGAGCAGAGCCTTATTTTTAACATCTGCGCCAAGAACAGAAAAACTTACAGCGGCATTTTTAGCCGCCTCGCCGATTTTTTTCAAATATTCGTTAATTTCCATACTTAAAGAATTCCCATGTTCATGATCATCAGACCACAACCAAATCATCTCTGTGGATCACTACCGAACCGTGATCAAACCCCAGCACCGATGATATATCCTCAGACTTTATACCTTTTATCCGCTCCAGATCCTCCGAGGAATAGCGGGTTATCCCCCTGGCTATTTCGTGATCATCAAGAGAACAGACTCTTATAACGTCACCCCGTTCAAAGGAGCCTGTGATTCTGCGGATACCTATAGGCAGCAGACTAGATCCCTTGTTGCGTATGGCGTTTACAGCTCCTTCATCCACAAGAGCATCTCCCTGCGGTTTCTGACCTGAAAGGATCCAGCTCTTGCGACGCTCGATAGGATTACTTTTGGCACTGAATCTTGTTCCGTGATGGTTGTTCCCCTCTACAGCATCGTAAATATATTCAGGATGTTTTCCTGAAACAATCTGAACCTCGATTCCGGACATGGTGGCAATAGTTGCAGCCTGAATTTTTGTTGACATGCCGCCGGTACCAAGTCCGCTGACACTGTCCCCCGCTATCGCTCTGATTTCATCCGTTATTTCATCAACTTCCCGGATAAGCTCGGCTTTCGGATCAGTTCCCGGATCGGCAGTAAACAGTCCATCTTGATCTGTAAGCAGAAACAGTACATCTGCATCTGCAAGCACGGCAACTCTGGCTGAAAGATTGTCATTATCTCCAACCTTTATTTCTGCCACAGCCAGTGCGTCATTTTCATTTACTACAGGAATAAAGTTATTATCAAGAAGTGCATTAACCGTATCCCTGGCGTTCAGATAGCGTTCACGATCCTGCAGATCAGCCCTGGTTAGCAGGATCTGTCCAACATATATCCCGTATATGCCAAAAAGTTCAGCCCACATATTAATCAGGTATGTCTGACCTACCGCCGCAAGCATCTGACGGTTCACCATATTTTTAGGAATATTCGGCTGACCAAGTGCATCACGTCCCGCCGCCTGGGCTCCTGACGTGACTACAACTATACGGTGACCTGCTGAATGAAGATCCGCAAGGATCCTGACTATCTCCAGAATATTCTTCTTGGACAGACTTCTGGTTCCCGCTGTAAGAATACTGGTTCCCAGTTTAACTACGATTGTTTTACTACTTCTGCCGGTTTTATTCATTTTCTGATTTCAAAAAATTTACCATACCACTGAATAATTTCATCATAAAAGTTCTTTGATGCCTCCACCAGATTTACCTTCTTTATTTCAAAAAACTCTCCACCGACAGAGGAATTAGCAAGCAGTTTAAGATCATTGCGATCACAGAAGGAATCATCAGCAAATCCTATGGCTGCAATAGGAACTGTAGTCTTTGATCCGAGAAGTCCCTGAACCTTCAGTGAAAACTGAGACAGTATAGGCTTGAGAGAATCCCAGTCGGCAACATCACGATCAATACGGTTAGCAATACTGCTCTTAACAACCACAGGAAGTTCATCAAGCACCCTGTCATCAACAAAGCATCTGTTAATAGCCGGACCTACGCATATCGCAGCCTTTATATACTGACTTCTCATATAGCACATTCTGGTAACTATATTACCTCCGAATCTGAAGCCCAGTGCTCCGATTCGTGTGCTGTCTATCATTGGTTCATTTTGAACAACATAATCCAGCACCTCACGATGCAGGATTGAACAGTCATAATCCAGAGCAAATGATTGATTCTGACCGCATCTCGGACTGTCAAGAGTAAGCATGGCCACACCGTGCGGAGCAAGACATCTGGTAAAGAGCAGAAAGAAGTCCGAAAAAAGAGTCTCATAGGATCCCGCTGCTATAATCATTGGCACAGGTTCATCACTCTTCGGAAGATGAAGCCATGCCCTGATAGGAGTCTTATTGCCGTTGGAACATTGAACCGACAGTTCCTTGAATTTCACTCCGGAGGCTACAAGCATGTCGCGATAAGACTGAACAGCAATAGTCTGAGCCTTGTCCGCATTCTTATCTCCCTTGAGGTGAGGGTAACTGGCCACATTAAAACAGATGCGGGCGGCATTAAGCAGTCTGATGTACTCTTCATTATTTTCCGGTATTTTCTCCAGACTTTTTGCCTTGTTTACCAGCGATGTTCCCTGATGAACAAACTCATAGCACCAGTTACCGTCCCCGTACTTTTCCACAGTATCCAGAAGATTTTCACGGCTACGCTTGTTTTTTGAGGTGCTTATGGCACTTAAAGCATTTTCAAAAATTTCCAGAGGAAGTCCCTGAAGAATCCAGTAGGCTTTGCGACGAAGGCGAAACCATCTCGGAGAGTATGCTCCCGGACTTACCAGTGATTCATTTTTTTCCGGCTGTTCAATGGTTTTACAGCTATTGGAAATCATGGATGTTTCAACACTGGTTAACTGTCTGGCCAGCATTTTTTCTGTTAGATTGGTTTCTGAAAGATCTTCCATATTTTATCTCATTGCATAAATCTGCACCGAAATGGCGTCAAATATATTTTTTGCTATTTTAATGTAGCAAATCAAAAAATGCCACAAACAAAGAGGAACGAAATAAAATTAGCAGGAGAGATACTTTATGCATACAGTCTGCCCTTTTTGTACAGAGCAAAATAAGCCGGCAACATAAGTTTGATATCTGTTTTTCGCAACAGCTAAATTGAAAACTCAGAATCCGCTGAATCCTTGTCACATCTGGCTTTATCCTCATTTTTTCGGTCTGTAACTGTAAAACTCTCCGGAAATCATCGGGATCTGCACCAATTTTTCGCAACAGCTAAATTGAAAACTCATAATCAGATGAAGTCTTGCTGTATCTGGCTTTAGCCACATTTTTTCGGTCTGTAACTGTAAAATGATTCGACCCTGTTGAAATCAGGCAGGAGCCTCATCAAAATCTCATTGCATAAAAACCTCGATAACTGTATAAAAGATCATTAAATAAACCTGTGTACTGAAGGGCGCCGGATCACATTACTCATCCAGCGCAAGGTTTGCTGCTGAACCGTTTCAGCAGATCTTCAATTCATTTTTATGCGATATGGTATCAGGCTAATTCGCCAGGAATAAAAGCAGGCAGAAGACCAGGAACTGTACCGTTTGTCAAATTCAGAACATATTTATTGGAGTTATTATGTCAGAAGATAAAATAAAAATTGCAGTGCACAACGGTAACTTTCATGCCGACGACTGCGTAGCATACAGTATCATTTCTGCCATCTATCCGGACAATGAACTGGTCAGGACAAGAACTCCTGAAGTACTTGAACAATGTAAATTCAGACTTGATGTCGGCGGTCGGTATAACGGCGAAACTGATTTTGATCACCACCAGAGAGATTTCATGGAAGCAAGAACTGATAATGACAAGATTAAATACGCATCAGCCGGTCTCGTCTGGAAGCACTTCGGAGAAGAATACATAAAAGCAAAATCAAAGGAACTGTCAGCCGAACAGATTACATTTATAAAAAATGAAATAGATTACACTTTCATTCGCTACGTAGATGCCAACGACAACGGCATCAACATAGTAAGCGAAGAAATACCGAGTTTTTCTAAAATTATATTTCTGTTCAACTACAGATTCGGATATATCAATAACTTCGGCTTCATCCGCGGAGCTACTCTGGCAGCAGACATAATCGACGGAATGATCGAACAGCTGACAAAATACCTTGAATCGGAAAAGGTTGTTATGCAGGCTCTGGAGGAAAACGGAAACAAACCTATTCTCATTCTTCCTCAGAAGGTAGCATTCCAGGATGTAATCAACAGACACTGGGATCAGTTTATAAATATACAGCTTGCTGTTTACCCTGAAACTAACTGCGAAAAATGGCGGATTAAATCATTAAACGATGATCCGAAGGATCGCTTCAGCAATCGCTGCAAAGCTCCGGAAGCATGGCGCGGCATCATGGACAGTGAACTGGAAAAGGTAACCGGCATAGCAGATGTTGATTTTGTTCACCCTAACGGATTTACAGGCGGAGCAAAAAACAAGGATGCAGCCATACAGATGGCGCAGAAATGGTGTGAAATCGTAAGCTGTCAGCAAAACAGCTGAAAGTTCTGACATATCTGCACCTTTATGCACGTTGTCATATCAGCGTGCGTAAGTCAGGAAAGAACACGGAGATCCTCGCTCTATGCAAACTGTCCGTGAATGCAGCACCTTGCCGCTGCATGGACAGCAACTCAGTTACATCACCTCTTTCCCGTTGATACTGAGTTTACCGTTTTCAAAAAGTATCTGATATTCAAGAACAAGTGCACCAGGATCCCTGGCATAGGATCTGATCATTCTGGCATATTTAAGCGGGAAAATTTCGTAATTTAACAGAAATCTGCTGTCAATAGTGTAGATTCCCCTTACAACAAGATGATTAAGCAGATTTAGATAACCGGACTTCCGCAAATCAGCATCCGGCTTTATTGAAACAGAATTTTTCAGATCAACATTTGCATCCTTGTAGACAAATCGCAGATCCACTGTGGCAGTTGTTGTATTCGTAACTGTACCCCAAAAATCCTTATCATCGGTCAAGGTTCTTTCTGACATGACGCAACCAAGTAATTTTCTCACCGAAGACTTTTTGTCCTGGCACTTTGATAAAGACGATGAAAAATTGAGATCCTTAACCTTAAAAACAAAATCCAAATTCTTTGCGTGGTAAAAATAATCCGCAGCATTAAATTTAAAATCATCAAATGTTATGCGAAAAGCTCCGTCGTAATAATTATTCGTTCCGCTCGCAGAAGGAACAAGATCGATATGATTAACCAGGTTGCTGAGGGACAATATTTCTTTTACCCGTTCCCTTGCCATTAGTTTATCGACAGATAATTCGCTGCTGATCCCTGCCTGTGCAATAATTGCACTGCTTCTGTATCCTCTCAAGAGAAAACCGTCATCATTCTTACCGTCGCCGAAAAATAATTCATCAAAAGAACTGCCAAAACGGTACTTAGTCGGTTCAGCAGAAAACACCTCTATCCCGGCTGTAGCACTGCCGTTTTTCCATTTTACCGCCACATTGGAATACGTTAAGGCTCCATCGCCAAACTCAACACCGGCTTCAGCCCGATCATGAACACCATCGTAATGACTTTTTACGCTGTCAAACACAGTCCGGATCTGCTTCCTCTGCTCAGTCTCCATACTCAGAGCATCGTAAAATTTTGGATCAATGTAAACAGAAGTATCAACAGATCCGAAGCCATACGAATTTCTGAAGGCTACCGGAAATTGCAGACTGTCTTTGTAGTTAAGCATATAGGTAACTGTATCTGCGAAAAAGCCGTCACTTTCAGTTCCAAGATAGGTAATTTTCAGAGGGATACTGGCATCACTGATATAACTCTTAA
>CADBNP010000044.1 GCA_902796095.1 uncultured Aeromonadales bacterium
AGAATGCGTCGTATAACAGGACATATAATGAGCGGTTCAGGTTCTGAGTACAAGCGCGAACTTTCACTGATGCGCAGAGCCTTTGAGGAAGAAACGGGTGAAAAAAATTTGGAGGAAGGGATCAAAGCTATCAAATCCCTGACTGACAAGGTGGTTTATGCCTGGGATCGTCTTAACTACTCAAAATCTGATGATAAGAACTACATCAGCAAATTTATTCGAAGTTCCGGTATAAGGGAAGGAGATGAAAAGGTAAATGAAGCTGATTCCAAAAAGAAGATATGTATATTTGATGATCTTATAGTTGCTCATCATTTCATCAATGGCAAATATGCAAAGGATATAGCAAGAGGAGAATATGCCAATAAGTCAGATGAAAGTTATGAGGAGGATGAATAATGAGTGAACCGCTGAAAAAGTATGATCTGTCTGTGAATTTTCTTGGATACTGGTTTATAGGAACAGGTTCGGAATCAGGCGCATACAGCGATCTTCTCACATTGAAGGATTCCCTTGGATTTCCTTATGTGCCGGGAAAATCTCTTAAAGGTATTTTCAGAGAGGCTTTTCGCTGTGCAGGTAATTCTGGCTGGTTTGACAAGTTTATTTCTAATAAGAATGCTGACAGAGAAGATTTTCTTAATCATCTGATACAGACTGTATTCGGACATGACGGTTCAAAGGAAGGTTTCCTTGCAGATGAACTTCATGCTGAAGGTCTTATTCATTTTTCCAATGCTGAATTGCCTGAAAAAGTAAAGAAGCAAATCATGAATGATGGTGAAACAGACAGTTTGTTCACTACAGTTCAGAGTACTGCCATTGATAAGAATACAGGAACTGCATCAGAGAAAAGTCTGAGAACAATAGAGACTGTTATACCGGTTCATCTTCATGCCGAAGTGACTGTTGATGCTCCATACGTTTTTGATCCTGAGCATGATCTTACAGAGCAGCAGTTCAGGGAACTTATTGGATGTTTTGAGGCAGTGGCCGGACTTGTAACCGAAATTGGCGGTAAGCGACGTCGCGGATTTGGACGGTGCCTTTGGAATATGAAGGGGGTTTAAATGTCAGACAGGTATTATTATATTGCTGAACTGAAAGATTCTGTTTCCATAAGTTCAACACACAGCAATGAGTTCAGTCAGGTATGTCTTGATTACATTCCGGGAAGTGCTGTTTCCGGAGCTTTGGCGTGCAGCCTGTATAAGAATGGAAAAATAGACGAAAAAATTCTGGACAGAGTATTTCAGAACAATGAAGCTGTGTTTTCAAACTGCCTGCCGCTTGATGATAAAAACGGACTTCATGCGGTATTTCCGGCACCAAGCTGCCTGCATTACGAGAAAGGTGAAAAGGAAGATAAGGCTGATTATATAAATCTGGTTAAGACTGTACCTGGCAAGCGACAGCTGAAGCAGGTTAGATCGGGTTATCTTGACTGTCACGGACATAAGTATTCCGTAGTGAGACATTCCTCAACCAAGACAGCAATTGATCCCAAAACCCAGGCGGCGTCAGAAAGTCAGCTGTTTACTCTGAATTTCATTGAATCCGGTTCAAAATTCTGGGGATATGTTGATATGCCGGAAGGAACCATATCGAAATCTGATATGGAAATGTTTCTGAATTCTACGGTGCGTATCGGCAAGTGCCGTTCAAGCGAATTTGGAAGAGTGAAACTTTCTCTGATTCCGCCGAACGATACTGAAACTATAGAGAAATTTCTGACAGGATCCGTTGAGGAAAGAACAGATCAGACATTGTATCTGTGGTGCCTCAGCGATGTTGAATTTATAGATCTGAATACCGCTCAGGGAACCTTTGTTCCCCAGGGAAGCAATCTCTGGCTTGGAACAGAATATGTCATTACATATAACCCATCAAAGTCATTCATAAGAACCGGAAGAATCCGTTATTTCAACCGTAAACGTAATGGCTACGACAGTGAAAAATGTCTTATTAAGCGTGGAAGCATCATCTGCTTTGATCTGAAAACTCCCGTGCCGTCTGAACAGCTTGAAAAAATAGCAAGGGATGGAGTTGGACTGTCGCGTCACTTAGGACTCGGTCGTGTAATGGTTAATCCTTCATGGTTAGACAGTGAAAAGATAAAGGATAAACTGTTTGACGACTTAACTCTGAATACTGGGGATATACATATCTGCGATACCTGTGATTA
The DNA here is from genome assembly GCA_902796095.1 of uncultured Aeromonadales bacterium. Classification (GTDB taxonomy): domain Bacteria; phylum Pseudomonadota; class Gammaproteobacteria; order Enterobacterales; family Succinivibrionaceae; genus UBA2804. The sequence goes on from CADBNP010000044.1 coordinate 2,186, forward strand.
CAGTGGAGAGTACGGGTATTTGATTCATTATCTTTCAAAGCATAAGGAATCCTCGAATAACAGGCAGAAGAGTGATGCAGAAGCAGGAAAACTGTTGCTTAAAATTCTGGAACTTTATAGCAGTGCAAGGAAGAGCCATAATGCACTTGATGTAGATCAGTACGGTAGAAAAATCGAGGATTCCAATTCTCTGGGTCCTACCAACAGTCAATGGGGAGTTCTGCTTGATATTGTTGTAGAAGG
>CADBNP010000045.1 GCA_902796095.1 uncultured Aeromonadales bacterium
TGCTTGTGCTTCAGCTTCTGCTTTTCGTCTGTCGGCGTCGGCCCTTGCTTTTGCTTCAGCTTCTGCTTTTCGTCTGTCGGCGTCGGCCCTTGCTTTTGCCTCTGCCTCCGCGCGGCGTTTTTTCTCAACCTCCGCCCGGTCTATCTCATCCATGTGCTGCTGATTGGTCTGGTGAAGAATATCCTTCTTCCTCTGAGCCTCGTCAGGAGTCAGCACTCTGATATCACTGCCGGAGGAACTGTCAGATCTGCTGTCCGATGAAACCTGGTTTACACTGCCGGAACCTGAATCTTTCTGCTCACCTTTCACGTCCTGGGAATTATTCCTCTTGTCTCCGTCCTTTTTATCAGCGCGATTTTCATCTGTTCCCCTTGGTGCACCGGAAATTCGGTTGTTGAGAAAATCAAGATATATACGGTGATGAGTGTAGTTGGCCTGGGGAGCCAGTTTTCCAACAAGAGGAGATACATTCCATTTCAGAATAAAGTGATAGCGTACTGTTTTACCAGAGGATGAAACTTCCACCTTTTCAACAATCCGGCCGAAATTTCGATCAAGCTTTGGCAGAGAAGAGGTATTTTCTATATTTTTCAGTTCCAGAACTACATGATATGGAACGGATTTATCAAGTGTGTAGACAGGCTCATCCGAAAGATCAAAAACAATCCTGGTCTTTTCCTGCTGTACCGTAGAACGGATACGTGCTATTTCGTTGCACAATGCATCAAAGCTGAACAAAAACAGGAACAGAAAAACTAATACTCGTTTCAATTCATATTCTCCAGCACTTTGCATCCTTCTGGCGAACAGCCGGATATGACAATCTCTCTGCCTTCAGCGGCATACAAAATAGCAATCTTTATATCAGGTTCAGGGAAATATCCGTCCCCCATCTGAGGCCATTCCACAAGGACAACCGATTTACCGTCAAAATAATCTCTGATCCCCATAAACTCCAGTTCCTCAGGATCCCTGAGACGGTACAAATCAAAATGATAGACTGTAAACTTCTCCAGACTGTAGTTCTCAACCAGCGTATATGTAGGACTCTTCACCTTACCGCCGTGACCGAGTCTTCGCAGGAACCCCCGGGTAAAGGTAGTCTTCCCCGCACCGAGATCACCGGTGAGATAAACGCAAATCCCCTGTGTACAGACGTCGGCAAGTCTTGCTCCGGCCTGTTCTGTTGCTGTCTCATTCTCCAGAAAAATTTTATATTCAGTCATGCTTCAAATTCATCAATTTTCTGATCTCTGCTAAAAGATCTGTCGGCAGCGTCCCGATAAATCCGTCATCTGATGCCAGTACACCCGCCCTGCCGTGAACAGCAACTCCGACTCTTGCTGCATCAGAACAGTTCATACCTTCTGCCATAAGAGCTCCGATAATACCGGCCAGAACATCCCCCATTCCTCCAACCGCCATGGAGGCATTCCCTTCTGTACTCACAGCAGTGGTATCTCCATCATAGATCAAAGTACCAAAACCCTTGAGAACAACAACGGCACCAGTCAGTTCATGAAGTCTTACTGCTGTATTATATCGATTTTGTCTTACGTATTCGACATCAGTCTGAAGCAGCCTGGCTGCCTCCATTTCATGAGGTGTAATTACGGCGTTTCTCAGTACTTTCACATTCTTTGACAGCCAGTACAGACCGTCTGCATCAACGATCTTCGGTACACTGCTGTCAATGCAGCTTTCAAAAACCCTGGATGCCCACTCATCTCTTCCAAGACCGGGGCCAAGAACCATAGCATGAGACCAGGAGAGAAGACGCTCCATTCCCGACAGACCTTCCTCATTCAGAGGCCACAGCATAAGTTCAGGCGAACCTGCAAAAATCAGAGGTATGCTTTCAGGACTGGCAGCCACTCGAACCAGTCCAGCTCCGCTTCTTAACGCCGCCATGGCGGACATTTTAATGGCACCCGGCATGGTGGGAGCTCCTCCCACCAGCACAAGACGACCGCTGTCATTTTTATTGGACGAGTTCCTGCGCTTCGGCAGACTGCAAAGCACCTCGGGATCATCATAAGAGCATAGTCTTATCTGATGTCCGCATCCGCACTCATCCCCGTCCTTTACTCCGAGATCATTAAATTCCAGTCTTCCGGTATAATCGCAGGCAACGCCTGTATAAAGTCCGGCCTTTGGACGCAGAAGCATAACCGTAACATCAGCATGAACAGCATCAGTACAGCAGACTCCGGTGTCACCGTTCAGTCCTGAAGGTACATCGACGGAGATAACGAACCGTTCCCGACCGTGTCTGTTGATGAATCCAATCCAGTCAGGCATGGGTTGTCGTACTTCTCCGCTGACGCCAATCCCGAGGAGAGCATCAACAATAATGTCAGTATTTTTCGGGAGTTCATCATCCAGTTCTGTCTGGATCACTCCGCCTCTTTCAATATATGCTCTGCAAGCCAAATCGGCCTCTGTTCCCGTCTTCGGTGCTCTGTACTGTACACATCTGACACCGGTAAAGCCGCGCTCAAGCAGAATCGATGCCATTTCATATCCATCACCGCCGTTGTTGCCTGGACCGCACAGCACAAGAATGCCGGTGTTCCTGTCATCCACATATTTCTCAATGCATTCTGCAAGAGCAAGACCAGCCCTGTGCATAAGTTCATAACACAGTCCATTTTCATCACAATAGTGTCTCTCCATCTGTCTGATCTGGAGACCGGTATATAATTCTCTGTACAGTTCCATTTTTATCCCTTTGCCCTGCCGGTTATGTGCCGTTCAGCAAAACTTAATGACCTCACCTGTTCTATTCTAGCCTAAAAAATACAGAAAATACGATGACAGGTCGCTTTTTTAAGGATCCAGGCACTACGACGGCAGATTCCATGAATAAAAATCGGCTGAGAACAGAGGAAACGGGCAGCACATTGAAAGGCGCTGGTGTACTGCATCCCGTGTTTTTGACTTCGGAGCCTAAAAAAAGTGGCCCAAAACCTTATCGGCACAGTATTTTTGCCGGATCAAAATTGTCAAATTAGCGGGTGCGAAATATCATACTGTAGTTTGATCAGTTTATTCGGATTTTTTGAATCAGCCATATAAATTTCTGAACATCCTAAAGCAGGTCTCCAACAATTCTCCCACAGCAGGATCAGATCTTCAGTTTTTTGGATACACTGGAAGGAAATTGGTTCTGTTATGGACGACTTATGCAACATGGCAAAGCTGCGACTGAAGGTGGGGTTCTGAATAGTTACTCAAGTCTTGCCATTATTGATTAAACTTGAAAAAATCTGCATGGAAACCCGAGTAATTAATGTAAAAACATTACCCGGCGACTGTTTCAAACATCAGGAGTTACAATGAATGATCTGAAAAATTCCGAAGAAGCGGCAAACGCCAGTGAGATGATACTCCGGGCGGCATCTGAATGTGGCTTTGACATGGCAGGAATATCAGGGCTTGAGCTGCCTGAATCAGAAATACAGAATTACATTGACTGGCTCAATAAAAAACACTACGGCACAATGAATTATCTCAGAGATGGTCTTGAGATAAGAATGACCCCCCAACTTCTTCTGCCTGATGCTTTATCAGTAATATCAGCAGGTCTCGTATACAAATCCGGAGATAATGCCGATCCGGGGCCCCTTTGCGGAAGAATCAGCGAGTATGCATACGGAAGAGACTATCACAAGGTTCTGAAAAAAAAGCTGAAGATGCTGGCAGGAAAAATTCAGGAGATGTTTCCGCAAATGGAAAGCAGAGGCTTTGTAGACTCTGCTCCGGTATTTGAAAAGCTGTACGGACAGAATGCGGGTCTCGGGACGAAAGGGAAAAATTCTCTTCTGATCAATGCTGAAACGGGCTCCAAGTTTTTTATCGGTGAACTTATCACCAATCTTCCTCTGAAACCTACTGAGAGGACTAATTTCGATCCCTGTAAAAGCTGCAGACTATGCGTGGATAAATGCCCGACCGGAGCCATATTGGAAGACAGGCAAATCAATGCATCAAAATGCATAGCCTACCTTACAATCGAATACAGGGGTATTATTCCGGAGGAATACTGCCGGGTAATTGGAAACAGAATCTTCGGCTGTGATGAATGCCAGGACTGCTGTCCCTGGAACCGGCGCAGAGTTATAACCGGGGAGGCTGACTTTACACGCCGTTACAGGGAAACTGATCTGGAACTGAAAACACTGCTTGCCATGACTGAGGAGCAGTATCTTAAAATGTTTGAAGGTTCGGTGATCAGAAGAGCAGGATGGGTGTGCTTTATGAGAAATGTAATCATTGCCGCCGGCAATTCCGGCGATCCGTCATTGAAAAAGCTGATTGAAAAATTCACTTCTGATAATAATGAAATATTAAGAGCGCACGCCCGGCGTGCAATGGAAAAGCTGCAATGACAGTAAAATCAAGGCGGAGACACCGGCATTTCCTTACGCTTCTAAGACGGACACAACGCCAACAATGTTTCAAACAGAATTCGTCCATAAAAAACATTTCGGTATGATCTCACACAATCAGTTAAACTTTCTTCAGATTTTTATGAACCTGTAATATCTTATTCTGTATCGGTAATAACATGAATTTGGACGTTCTGATGCAAAAAAATCAGGCATCAGATCTTGAACATGAAGGAGTGACAGATGCAGATTCTCGGCGTGGATATAGGCGGCACCGGAATTAAGGGTGCCATAGTTGAAACAGATACAGGCGAGTTGCTTACAGAAAGACAAAGAATAGAAACTCCGAGACCGGCAACTCCGGAAGCAGTAGCCTCGACACTGAAGCAGCTCGTAGATCAGTTTGAGTGGAAGGGACCAATCGGCTGCGGTTTTCCTGCGACCATCCATCACGGTGTGGCTTTCACTGCAGCCAATATTGATGCCACATGGGTCAATACTGCTGTGGATAATCTGTTCTCGGAAACCACTGGATGCGAATGCTTTGTTATCAATGATGCCGATGCTGCCGGCATATGCGAAATGAAATTCGGAGCAGGCAGAGATCGCAATGGCGTTGTTATGATGCTTACCATCGGAACCGGCATCGGTTCTGCGGTATTCATTGACGGCAAACTTCATCCGAACACAGAACTCGGACATCTTATTCTTGAAACAAAGCACGGTTCCCAGAAGGCCGAGCACTACTGTTCAGAAAGAGTCAGAGTTGAAAAGGATCTGGGCTGGAACAAATTCGGTCGTCGCTTCGGACGTTTCCTGAACAGACTTGAGTTCCTGTTCAATCCGGATCTGTTCATCATCGGCGGCGGTGTTTCCAAAAAATTTGATCGTTTTTCTGATAATTTTACACTCAGAACCGAAATCAAGGTTGCAGAAACCCTGAACCAGGCCGGAATTATCGGTGCCGCCATCAATGCGGCGCAGAAAAAGAATGAATTCTGATAAACCTCCTATTTACCTCTGGCGGAGCTTCTGTCTTAACAACAGAATGCTGCCGCCTTTTTGATCTGGATTTCCATGAGAATTCTGATAATTGTCCGCAAATTAACCCAGGGCGGAGTACAGCAGCAGACCGTTGCATTTGCAAAGGCTTCAATAGCCCAGGGTATTCAGACCCATGTTCTTATACTGAAAAGTTCACCGGATGAACTGAAACTTCCGGAAGGGGCAATTGTTCACAGGATCAGCATCAGAGAGATTCTGTTTTCATCGCCCGGCGGAATCCTGAACTACTTCAGCAGTCATCTTCTGCTTCCGCTCCTCTGCCCTAAAAGCAAGGACTACGGAACAGGAAGATACCTCAGCAGATGGTTTAACAATGTTTTTCTTTCAGGTTTTGAAAAAGTTTACGGCAAACCGGATCTGATTTTTCTGCGGGCTCAGGGAGCCTTTGATCTGCTCAGCACATACCGAAATCCGGGGGTCTGCTACCGTTATGTAGATGGAAATCCACACGAATACAGGGACAGACTGCCGTTTATCAATCCTGTGGGCAATTACTTCAACCGAAAAACCTACGGCAACGCGGATTTTATCTGTGTTTCCTCAGATCTTGCCGCAAGAATTTCCGAGATATCCACTCTGGCAGGGAAACCGTGCAACGCCACTGTTTTCAGAAATTTTGTTGATATCAGTGAGATCAGAGAAAAATCAGAATCCGTTCCTGATGTTCAGATTCATGGAGACTACATAGTTTCAGTAGGAAGACTTGTAAAGGCAAAACAGCAGCAGCTTGTCATCAGAGCAATGCAGTATCTTCCGAAAGAGCTGAAGCTTGTTATTGTCGGTGACGGTTCCACAAAAAAGCAGTTAAAACAGCTTGCAGCTGAGCTCAATCTGGAAAATCGGGTGATATTCACCGGAAATGCCCCAAATCCGTATCCTTACATAAAAAATGCCAGAGCACTTGTACATACCAGTGAAAAGGAGGGGTTCGGACTGATTTTTCTGGAAGCTCTCATTCTAGACACCCCGATTGTCGCCATGGAAAGCATCGGCGGCATGAGAGATATTCTGCGCGGCAATATTCTCTCGAAGCAGATAGTACCGAGAGATATAAAGCAGCTGGCAGAGAAAATTCTTGAAACCATTCAAAATCCTTATCACAGCACTGCTGATATGTATCAGCACTATAATGCGAAGGAAGCTCTTTATGAACTGATCCACGAGGTACTGAAAAAATGAATAATCCGTATCATCTGAAACCGGAAAAAACAGAAGAAATTTCCATTGAAGGCGGTTCAGTTTTGCTCAACTCCGGCGGTTCTCCCGTACTGCTTGAAGCTGAATTTAAACGATCAATCTGGCACCCCGGAGAAGCATGGATTGAAATCAGTTCCGGATCAGTTAGTTACGGCAGGCAATACATCGGAAAGCCGGTGAAGGATAAATGCTATATAGATCTGTCAAATATCGCAGCACCCGGTGAATTAAGACTGGCAACGGGAGGAATTACACTTCAGAAAAATGCGAGGCTTCTGTATTTCAGGCAGCAGAAGAAGGAAGGAAAAACGCTCATCCTGGCACCGCATCCGGATGACGGCGAACTGGCATGTACAACCTTCTACGGAACTGATACATACCTTGTGACCATATCCGCAGGCGAAAAGCTTCAGGATCTGAAGAAACAGTATTTCAAATCAATGGATGATTCTGTCGAGGCCGCAGGCAGACGAAAAGGAAATCTCAGAGCCTTTAATGCGTCAACAACCGCAATGCTGGGAGATATACCGTATGATCAGATGGTATGTCTTGGATATATGGACGGAGCTCTCGAAAACATGCTGAAGGGTACAGCTATACAGAGCGATTTCAAACCTGGAGATTTCAGAAATTACAATTCGCGTAAAGCCGCAGCAGATCTTGGACTGATGGAAAATCCTAAAAACTCCATAAAGGATCTTAAAACAGAGCTTACAGAAATCATCCGCAGGATCAGACCGGCCCGCATTCTCGTAACAAATCCGTTTCTTGAATTTCACAGGGATCATCTCGCAGCGGGAAAACTTCTTCTAGAAATGAAAAGGGAGGATCTTACAGGTAATGCGGATCTTCTGTTCTACACTATTCACGCTCAGCGGGAAAAGGATCTGTACTTCGGTCCTGCCGGATCAAGGATCACTGTACCGGCATTTGCCGCAATACCCGGTATTGATAACTCTGTAACTTTCTCCTATGTCTCAAATATGCTTGATCCTGAAGCAATGAAAAGAAAGGCTGTCATGATGAACTGCATGTATGATCTTTACTCCTCAAAAGATCACAGATGGAGACGAAATGCAGATCTTGAATACCTTAATTCTCCAAGATTCGGAAAGGCTTATTACTTCAGGCGGTTTGTGAAAAGCAACGAAGTGTTTCTTCAGCTGATTGACTGCTAAAAAGACTTTCCATCACGCATAGCAGATCTACGCCCGTATTAAACGAAAACGAAATTACGGAAATCCTAATTTTGCAACCTGCCGGGAGCAAAATTTGACTCGTGGCAGTTCTCAGGCCGATACCTGTCATTAGACAGCAAAATTTCTGTATTCAGTCTAAACAAGAGGCTATGTTCAAGAAAAGTGTTGATCTTATCTTAAACTGCTAAGGAGTAATCATAACCCGCAGGCTTTGACTTGAAAGTCAAAA
>CADBNP010000046.1 GCA_902796095.1 uncultured Aeromonadales bacterium
AATTCTCTGTCCGGTTGGCAGTCCGGTGTGAACATCGCGAGGAATTTCGACTTCATGATCCATTCCGTAAACGAGGATTTTATCCTTTTTGTCACCGCCCTGATCGCATGAACCCTTGATTTCGCCCTGGTTTTTTCCAGTTACTTTCATATACATTGTTAAGGCCATAATGAATACCTCCAATCTGAGTTTAAAACTAATCTTGATTGTTTCGGCAGTCTGTTCAGGCTGTTGCGGAACATTCAATTCCATCTTCTGTAGAGATAACAATTCAGAGGGAGACAGGTTACAGCATGACTGAAAATTTTATGTACCAGCCTTTTGGGGATGTGAACTGCTTTTGCAGAGAGTCGAAATGAAGATAAACATCACACATATCAGTATGATACAGTCTGATTATTCCGGGGGATTCCATCAATGCGGAAATTTTTAATTCCCCAGGAAAGTTGCTCACGGGGCGGAGCGCAGCACAGATCCGGCGGAAGAATCAGACCGAGACATTTCATGGCAGTGGCACACATAAGAGAAGGATCCGATTCGTTTACCGGTTTTGCGTGATTCTGTTTGGAATATTTAAGATCCGTTCCTGAGAGAATTAGTGGGAGGTGCATATAGACCGGTGTTCTGTAACCGAGAACGGAGATTAGATTCAGCTGCCTTGTTGTTACCGGAATGAGATCTGCTCCCCTGACAATTTCTGTTACTCCCTCCGTCTCATCATCTGCCACCACCGCCAGGTTGTATGCAACGGTGCCGTCAGATCTAAGAAGAACAAAATCCTCGCCGCTTTCTGCAGCCGGTGTTTCGATATGACCTCTCGCAATATCATCAAATGAGAGCACAGTTCCCGGATTTCTGAAACGGACGGAAAAATTCTGATTTTCCTGATGCACCGTATTTCTGCATCTGCCGTCATATATTCCGCCCAGTGCTTTAATTCTCTTTCTGCTGCAGGAGCATTTGTAGACAAGATTTCTGAACTGAAGACTTCTGATTATTTCCCTGTACTTTTCGACCTGTCTGCTCTGATAGATTACACATCCGTCATATTCGAGACCGTAGATTTCAAGAGTCTTAAGAATACTGTCAGAAGCCTCCCTGCTGCATCTCTGTCTGTCCAGATCTTCTATGCGAAGCAGCCATTTTCCTTTTTGACTTCGGGCTCTGAGAAAACTGCCTATGGCTGTGCTGAGAGATCCAAGGTGCAGAGGACCGGACGGTGTGGGGGCAAACCTTCCTGTATACATTAAGTGCCAGTTTTTTATTGAACAAAACAACAGGGCGGTATTCCTGTGAATGCCGCCCCTGGAACAGAATCGCGAATTTTACTCGGAACGCTGCTTTTCCTTTATTTCATCAAGCTCCTTGCAGTCTACGCACAGATCTGCAGTAGGGCGTGCCTCAAGACGTCTGATACCGATTTCAGAACCGCAGTTTTCACAATATCCGAAGTCGTCCGTATCAATTCTGGCCAGAGTTTTTTCAATCTTTCTGATCAGCTTGCGCTCTCGATCTCTGGTTCTGAGCTCCAGGGCGAATTCCTCCTCCTGGGATGCTCTGTCTACATCATCAGGGAAATTGGCGGCCTCGTTCTTCATGTGACCTACTGTGTTGTCAACCTCCTCACGCAGCTGATTTCTCCATGTTGTGAGGATCTTGCGGAAATGTTCACGCTGGTTTTCATTCATGTATTCTTCACCGGGCCGAACCTGGTAAGGCTCAATGCCGTCGATAACCGTAGTTGGTTTTCTGCGTTCTTTTACAGCCATGTTGTATCTCCCTTGCTGGTTATTAAGGACGAGGTATACAGGATCCTTTTATAGAAGAGTATAGTGAGGATCGCTTTTCAGACAAGAAATTGTCTCCTGCGCCTTAAAAAATTGTGCTTTGAAACAATGTAATCATATCTGTTCTGAATGTTTGAAACGGTATTATCCACAAATTCCGGATTATTTCCATTAAGTATCTCAATTTTTTTGATTTTTATCAGATAGTTCAGATGTATCGCTGTTTATTTGATAACCGCCGTAACAGTCTCGTCGGAAAATTTCGGCAAAGGGGAGTGAACTCAGCTGATCATATCCCCTATGTGTGAAAGACAGGCGCCTAACCCGGGTAAATCAGCGGATCCCTGGCGTTGTTGATTTCAAATGCTCTGATCCTGTCCCGGCAGGTTCCGCATGTGCCACAGGGGTATTCTCCTCCCTCATAGCATGACCATGTAAGGTGGTACGGTACCTTAAGTTCAAGTCCGCGTCTTACTATTTCCGCCTTGTTGCAGCTGATGAACGGAGCCTCCAGTGATACAGCTCCCCCCGTACCTTCAGTTATTGCAAGGTTCATGTATTTAACAAATTCCGGTGTGCAGTCAGGATAGGCTCTCCCTGCGGCATCATCTGCATGGGCCCCGTAGACAATACGGACTGCTCCGATGCTTTCGGCATATCCTGCGGCGGCACTCAGCATAAGACCGTTGCGAAATGGTACATACGTTCCCACCTTGCCCTCATTTCCCTTTTTTTTCAGCTGCTCAGCATAACTGGAATGATCTATCTCCTTATTCGAATGCCTGAGCAGTGAACAGGAACTTTCTGCGAAAACACTGCTTAAATCCAGCAGTCTGTACGGCACATGATAATATGCGGCAACAGCCGCTGCTGACTTCAGTTCTCTTACGTGTTTCTGACCGTAGGTGATATTAAGAGCGTAAACATCATTTTCTCCGGAACTGACTGCCAGTGCCAGACATGTGGTGCTGTCTATTCCGCCGCTTAAAAGTACAACTGTTCTATTCATTTTCCGGTGTCCTGCAGTCGTTTTTCTGTAGCTGGATAAGTTTAAACACATTTCCCTGTTCATCAAGGAAACGGTATTCAACTGAATTAATAAGTTCCGTCTGATGAAAGAGTCCGCACAGACTCTTCATGGCCTCCGTTCTGGCTTCCCCGGTTATTATATTTTCGATATTGCTGCGGTATTTGTTGTATGGAGTCAGCTTTACAGAAAGGTGACCATCGGAAAGAAGGCATTCGCCTTCTTTGTATGGAGATCCCTGAACTGTAAGCCTGCCGGTGCACTGCTCTGCAAAGATCTGTTCTCTGTCTGCCCTGTGTTCCAGAGCATTCTCCGGACGTTCTGCCGCTGTTTTTTCGTCAGTTATGACAGATGCATGATTATCGTTGCTCTGAAACTCCGTACTGCGGAATGGAACCGTTCCTTCGTTTTCCTGTCGGGCATTGCCGTTTTCCCGGCCCGGATCCTCAGCCAGTGAAGGTGCAGCCAGGATCAGACAGCATATTACGTCACACAGCAGGTTTTTAAAAAATCCCTTGTTCATCAGCAATTCCTGAAATTTTTGCATCATTATAGCACATGAGGATCTCAAAGCTTTTTTGACTTTTCTGCTGTTCATGATTTTATTCAGCAAAAACCCAAAAACAAGTATAATAGGCGCAATTTTGAGGGTTGAGCATGGCAAAGGCTAGAGGACGGAACGCGAAGACAGGTTCCGGGAAAAAAAATACCAAAAACGGAAACATTTTTACGCGAAGAGGCTTCTGGCTGTACGGACTGGGATTTATTCTTCTGGTTCTTGCCGTACTTACCGTCTATGTCATTTATCTTGATGCCGAGGTTCAGAGACGTTTTTCCGGGGAAAAGTGGAAGCTTCCTGCATGGATCTATTCAAGACCTCTTGAACTTTACCGGAACCAGAGGCTCTCCCTGGAACAGATGGAGAATGAACTTAAAATGCTCCATTACCGCAAGGTTCTCAATCCTGCGAGTCCCGGTGAATATGCGGTAAACGGCAACAGGATGATAATTATCAAGCGTCCGTTCAGGTTTTACGACGGCGAGGATCCTGAGCGTGCTCTTTTTCTGGTATTTTCCGACAACAGAGTTTCCACACTCCAGGATGCAAAAACGTCAAAAAATCTTGCTTTTGTGCGCATGGACCCGATTATTCTGGATCGTATTACCGTTGGTGACGAGGAGGATCGCATACTTATAAGGCTTCAGGATATAAATCCGCGTCTTGTTCAGATCCTGCTTACAATTGAGGACAAAAATTTCTATGAGCACCGGGGGATCAATCCTCTGTCCATAATCCGTGCTCTTATCGCCAATCTCAGAGCCGGCAAAAAGGTGCAGGGAGGATCTACCCTGACTCAGCAGTTTGCCAAGAATTTCTTTCTTACCCGTGAAAAGACACTGATGAGAAAAATCAAGGAAGCTCTGATGGCTGTCATCATAGATGCCAGATACGAGAAGAATCAGATCCTGGAAGCGTACATGAACGAGATTTATCTCGGACAGAACGGAGCCAGCGGCGTATACGGTTTCGGTCTGGCATCATATTTCTATTTTGGTCTGCCCGTCAGCGAACTGGATATTGAGCAGATGTCCATGCTTGTTGCCGTGGTGAGAGGTCCTTCATATTATAATCCGTGGACTCATCCGGAACGGGTCAGAGAACGACGGGATCTGATCCTGAAGAAACTCATGGATGAGGATCTGATAACTCCTGCAGAGTATGAGAAGTATGCCTCCAGGGAAATACAGGTTGTTCCCCGCGGCAAACTGACATATGGTAAGACGCCGGCATATGTTGATCTGGTCAGGCGGGAAATAAAACAGCATCTTGACGAAAAGGTTCTGGGAGAATCAGGTCTTAAGATTTTTACCAGTTTTGATCCCGTGGTTCAGAGATCGGCAGAGGATGCGGTTTCCAGAATTGGAAGGGAATTTTCTGCCAAAAACCCTGATATTGAAATGGCTGTGGTTGTGGCAAACTGGCACAAGGGTGAGATTGTTGCTCTTATCGGAGGCCGGGAGTTTTCAAAATCGGGTATGTTCAACCGGGCTCTTGATGCCAGAAGGCAGATAGGATCCACCATTAAGCCGTTGGTTTACATAACTGCCTTTGAGGAAAAGAATTATCAGCCTGCCACGGTAATCAGCGATACGGATCTGACAGTAAAGTTCGGGCAGACCAAATGGCGTCCACGCAATTTTGATCATAAATATCACGGTCAGGTTTTTCTTTATGACGCCCTTGCCCGCTCGCTGAATATTCCTGTTGTACGGGTCGGGGTTGATATCGGAGTTAAAAAAGTCGTTTCCAAGCTGGAGCGGCTCGGGCTGGGAACCAACATAACATCCTATCCGTCCATGCTTCTTGGCACACCGGAAATGAGTCCTATGGAAATAGCCCAGCTGTACAGCGTTTTTGCCACCCAGGGTTTTTACAAGCCTCTGTCTGTAATCAGGGCGGTGATCAACGATGACAATGAAATAATCTATCATCCGTCGGGAGATGCCGACAGAATTTTTTCCGAGGTGGATTCCTACCTTCTTACCCAGGGACTTGTTTCCGTGGTGCAGAAGGGTACAGCCAGATCGCTTCAGGACGTTCTGGGCGGCAGGCAGATTGCGGGTAAAACAGGCACTACGGATTCGGGAAAGGATTCGTGGTTTGCAGGATTTGACAATGAAGAGGTAGTTTCCGTCTGGGTGGGCTTTGATGACAACCGGGCTACCAGTTATACCGGATCCACCGGAGCGCTCAGAATTTACAGGGAATTTATTCGTCAGCGTGGTGTAAACAGTCTCAGTATTTCGATGCCCGACGGCGTTGTAAGTCAGAAGTATTCTGCTGACGGTGTTCCTATTGAAAGCAGGTGCCGGAATGCCGGAGCTGTGGTATTTCCTGCCAAGAAATCTGCTGTCGGCACGATCTTTGACTGCAACTATGACAATATCTACCGGGAAAGATAGCAGACAGGATCCGCGAGACGTCCGTCTGAAATGTCACCCGGTTAATTTTCTACTGCCTGACCGGTACATCCTGTCTAGGATGCAGGATAGAGGCAGCCGAGAATTTTAGACCTTGATGCACCGGTTGCCGCAGGCAGATTACCAGGCTGTCTTCTGACGAACTGCCGGGCAAGCCATGCGAATGCCAGTGCCTCCACATAATCCGGATCTGCTCCAAGAAGTTCGGTGCTGCCGAATTTTTCACATCCCTGCAGTCTGGTTTCAAGATCTGACATCAGCAGAGGATTATGTGCACCGCCTCCGCAGATATACGATTCATATGATCTGCCATCAGCAACACGCATCACAGCATCCGCAATGCTGTCTGCAGTGAATGCGGCAAGTGTTCTCAGCAGATCTTCCGGAGATATGCTTATTCCGGTTTCCCTGACACACTGATCGGTAAACTCTCCTGTAAAGGTTTCTCTTCCCGTGCTTTTCGGCCAGTCCTTCTTTATATATGGGTGCTGCATCAGTCTGTTCAGGAGAGGAATGCATACAGTACCCTGTCCGGCATGTACGGCGTTTTTATCATACGGTTCGTTCCATGTGTTTCTTACCAGAAGATCCATAAGTGTGTTTCCTGGTCCGGTATCAAATCCAAGAACTGTCCTACTGCTGTGATCCAGAACGGAAATGTTGGAAATTCCGCCGATGTTTATGATAAAGCGAAGCTTTTCCGGATTTCGGAAGATCTGATCATGAAAAGCGGGAACAAGAGGCGCTCCCTGACCTCCAGCCGCCATATCGGCAGATCTGAAATCGCAGATGACATCTATTCCGGTGAGATGGGCAAGAAGAGCTCCCGAACC
>CADBNP010000047.1 GCA_902796095.1 uncultured Aeromonadales bacterium
GAGGAGCAGAAAAAGTCTGAGACCGGATCAGACAGTATTGAATCTTCCGATAGCAAGACAGATTCCGGTGAGTCCGAATCCAAGGTAGAAAGCAAACCTTCTGAGGAGACAAACAAGGAGGAAAGCAAACCTGCGGTTGAGGCAAAGCCTGAGGATAACAAGTCCGGCACTGAGACCAAGCCGGCGGCAGGAACAGACAAACCGGCAGCGGATGACAGCCAGGGTAACGGAATTATTTTTGAAACTGATTCACCTGATGACAGTCAGAATACCTCCTCAAATGAGAATACCTCCGGCGGAAATGACAGTGCGTCACAGACAGAAAAGCCTGTGGAAGGAAACACCGACAGCGGTGAGAAAAAGTCTGAAACTGAGAGCAAGCCAGATTCCGGAAATGAAGCAGAAACCTCCGGAACTGCTGATGCCAAAACCGAAACAGGCACTTCGACAGGCACAGAAAGCGGTACTGAAGTCAGACCGGATGAAAAACAGCAGGAAAGTACGCCTGCCTCCGGTGATCAGAAGTCCGATTCCGGTGCTTCAGAGTCTTCTGCCGGGGAAGAGACAAAGCCGGATGAAAAGCCTGCCGAAGGCGAGAACAAGCCTGAGGGTGATCAGCCGAATGAAGGTGAATCCAAGACTGATTCCGGAGAACCTGAAGGCGGAGAAACTCCTGCAGGAGATGACAACGGCGGAGAGATAAGCATGGATGAACTTTCCTGGTGATCTTTCTCTGATCCTGTTTTGATAACGATGCCCATTCCCCGGAAAGAAGCTGAGGAGTGGGCTGTTTTTTTGAGGACGTTTTTCTTTTTAAATCTGAATTTCCCGGGAGTTTTTCCTGACTGAAGTTTCTGCTGAAAAATATGAATGACCGGAGGGGATGCCTGCAGATCGTGTAAATTATGCAGACCTGTCCGATTTTATGATTTTTGTTTTTCCTGATGACAGCTTTGCTGCCGAATCGCCGGACGACATATTTGAAAGACTTGCAGTTTTTAAACTGATATAATCTGTACCCGTATTTGTCATGAATTTTGGAAATCTGATTGTTCTTCTGTTTCGATTTCATCTGCCGTTCGAAGACTGCCGGAAGTTTTATTCCAGAATGATATTTTTGCGGATTTTGTAATTAGGATATGAACCGTGGATGATAACAGACAGACTGCCAGCAGCAGGGAAAAAGTCATAGAGCGGATCAAGAAAATGCTCCGCCTGTCAAAGTCGGCAAATCCCAATGAGGCTGCCGTTGCATTGAATATGGCGGTAAAGAAAATGAAGGAACTCGGTTTGTCCTTTTCTGACATAGGCGTTTCCTCCATAAAGTCCATATATGTCAGAACCCCGATATCATCCGGAATTGACAGGATCCCGCTGTACGAAAACATTTTTCTGAATCTGATTGTTAAAGCTTTCGGTGTTAAGATGCTTCTCAGAATAGATGAGGGTAAAAAATACTATCATATCTATGGACCGACTGATCGTGTTGAAGTTGCTGCATATTCCTGCGAAGTTCTTGCACGTCAGTTAAAGTCGGCCAGAAAAAAGTATATGGCGGATTATAAAGTCAGGCATTTTTGGTTATGGCCGAGTTTGCCCAAATCATGGAAAACTGCCATGGGCGACAGTTACGCCGAAGGGTGGGTTGCCGGAATGAAGAATCACATAGACGTGTTTTATGAAGTTACGCCGGAAGAACAGAAGTGTATGGATGATTTTTTAAAGAAAGAGGGTAAAGTCAAACCGGCTGGTTACCATTCATGCAACTACAGGGATGAGGGCTATGATTTGGGATATGCCCACGGAAGTGACGCCTATCTGAATACCGGTGTCAACCACAGTTTCGAAGAATCCAGGCAGTTGACATTTTCTAACTGATTTTTCTTCTGATGCGTCGATTATGCAGGATATGCTTCAGAATTAAGTTTAATGTCTGATGCGGATCTTTTTTATTTGAACTGCCGGACTTCAAACGGTTTCTGGAAAAATAATCGTCAAAACAATTATTCATAACCTCAGGTGATCAGGTATGGGAACTTATTCGAATATTGACATTAAATTTAATGACGGAAGCCTCGGGGTATATAACATAAAAGGCGGAGGACCGCTGGAGGTAGGTGCGTCGCTGGCTGCCGCTCCTTTCTGGATTTTAGAGGGCGGGGTTCTGAAGGCTCCAGATAAAAACGCAGTTGTCGAATATATTAAAGAGGAAATGTACGGATGGCAGGTTTCCTCTCCGTCTCTTTGTGATCATCGATTTTTTCTGGATCTTTCAGATTTTTCAAACAGCTGGTTTGAAGCGCGGACGAAGAGGGATGAAGAACCTCGAAAATTTCCGCTTTCTTCTCTCTGTGCCTATAATTTTTTAAATGATAAGGTTAA
>CADBNP010000048.1 GCA_902796095.1 uncultured Aeromonadales bacterium
CTGCCATGGCAGCGGCATCCTGCGAAGCGATACATATAATGCTGGCTGAACCGGAACGGCTTGAACGTCTCCACAGCAACAGCAAGCTCTTTCTTGAGCTGGCAAAAAAATCAAATCTTGATACAGGAAAATCCCAGGGATTTTCCATAGTGCCGATCATGGTGGGAGATTCCCTGTCGGCCGCTATTTTCTCACAGGAAATGAGAAACCGCGGCGTTCTTGCTCTGCCTGTCATATACCCGGGAGTCGAAGAAGGAAAGGCAAGATTGAGATTTTTTATTTCCGCCATGCATACAGAGGACGACATAAAAAAAGCTGTCGATGCAGCTGCCGAACTGCTTCCTGCAGCCAGAAAAAAGGCGGCGGAATATGCAAGGTGAAAAACGCAGTTTTCTCTTTCTCCAGGGTCCGCTGAGTCCGTTTTTCCGCAGGCTGGGCGAGGCACTGAGCGAAGCAGGATGTAGCGTAAACAGGATTAATTTCTGTGGCGGAGATGTATTCTACTGGCCGTGCGGCAATACCCACTGGTGGCAGGGACATATGTACGAGTGGCCGCTCTGGGTGGCGGAACTCATGGAAAAGTACAAAATAACAGATATCGTGCTGATGGGTGACTGGCGTCCCCTGCACCGCGAGGCAATCTGGTTGGCAAGACAGAAAGGAAACCGGATCTGGGTATTTGAGGAGGGTTATCTCCGTCCCGGATATATAACAATGGAGGAAGGAGGAGTCAATGCCTACTCGTCTCTTCCCCGCACCCCGGAAGCAGTTCATCAGATGGCTGAAAAAATTGATGAAACACTTCTTCCGGTTCCTTCTGAAGCTCCGAATCCCATGATCGGACGCGTGCTTAAAACAGCCTGGAACCATATAGGCAATGTAATTCTCTGGCCTTTCTTTCACCGATACAAAACACACCGTCCCTACACCATTGGACGGGAACTTACCGGACATATTCCACGCTATCTTAACCGTCGCAAAAGAAGAAGACACGGTCTGGAGGTTACAAAAGCACTGATAAAGGGAAAGATTCCATTCTATCTGATGCCGCTTCAGCTGGATGCCGATTCCCAGGTACGCCGTCATTCACCATTCACAGGAATGCTGGAATGCATGGCTATGGTTATAACAAATTTCGCATGTAATGCACCTCCCGACTCATTTCTTGTATTCAAGAACCATCCTCTGGACAACGGTCTTCGCAACTACAGACGCTATATGAGATCCCTCGGCAGAGCCACAGGTTGCTCGGAGCGTCTCCGTTTCGTGGAGGAGGTAAGAGCGGAACAGCTGTGCCGCAAGGCAAAAGGTCTGGTACTGTGCAACAGCACCATTGGAATGACTGCTCTCAGCATGAACAAGCCGGTTTTCTGCGTTGGAGAAAGCATCTATGCAATGCCGGGTCTTGCCGTAAACGAGCATCAGATGCCTCTTGCAGAATTCTGGAACAAACTTCCGCTGCCTGATGAAAATCTGGTTAAGGAGTTTTTCAGTGTACTGCGGTATAAAGCTCTTATACCGGGCAATTTTTACTCACCGGAGGGCATACGAGAAGCCGTAAAGGCGTCTCTTGTCCGCATGGAACTGAACCAGGGAAATATCAATGACTGAAGATCCGGTATTTCGTCCCGCCACCGAAAGCGACGCATCCATACTTGCAGCAAAAATCACTGAAGTTTCACCCGATGTGGTGGACATTCTGCTTAAGGATCTCGTTCCGGGGATAAGCGCGGAAAGCCTTCTGACAATGACACTCAGAGATACATCTTCCCACTACAGCTACAAAAACTGTGTTCTGGCAGAAATCGGAGGAAAAGCTGCAGGTCTGCTGTTTGCATACCCCGCGGAAAATCAGAAAATTCCGATCATTATGGAAACCACTGTTCCGGCACAGCGTCTGGATCCTGTCAGGGAAATACTGACTGCCGGTGAACCGGACAGTCTCTATGTCAATACACTGTGGGTAGATCCGGACACGCGGGGCCAGGGTCTTGCTGACGCCTTCATCGATTATGCATGCTTCTGGGCGGAAAGTCTCGGTCTGAAATATCTGAGTCTCTTCTGCTGGCGTGACAATTCCCGGGCGGTTTCCTTTTATCACAGACAGGGTTTTAAAGCAGTCCGTGAAATAACAGCGCTTGGGACTCTCTCAAAGTTTCATGACAGAGGCGATCTTTACGTTCGTACTCTGGGAGATGATGATTGAACGCGGTAGTCTGGTGCTGTGTTTTCATGCCCGTGGTGGCGATCCTGCACCGGATTGCAACAGACGGAAATCTGCCCTGCCGTCCGGTTTTTGCAGACTTTGCCTCGTCTTTTATTTACTCCTGGATGTTCTCCCTGGTTTTCTGTCTGAGTCACCGTCCTCCCTTTGCAGCACTGACTTCTCTGATGATGCTTGCAGGTCTGTGGATTGCTAACAATGCCAAAAGAAAGGCTCTTCGCAATGAACCGCTGGTGATCACTGATCTTGCTCTGGCATGGCAGGTCATACGTTTTCCAAATCTGTACCTGCCGTTTCTGCCCTGCAGATTGCTGGTGCTGGGAGGACTGGCATGGACTGGCGTAACAGCTGCAGCGTGGACATTCACATCACCGGAAGACGTGGCATACGGCTGGTGGATATTCACCGCAGTTCCTTTCTTCCTGCTGATCCTTCTGAAAACTCCTTTGGGAACTGTTGCAGATAAATTTCTTATATCGATTTTCCCGCTTAAGTTTGATCCCGTAACTGATGCCCGCAGCTACGGACCGATAGGTGCATCATTTCTTCATACCGCCTGGCACTTAAGTCACAGACCTGACAGCGGGATTTCAAATACAAATACAAATACAAATACAAATACAAATACAAATACAAATACAAATACAAATACAAATACAGATGCGAATGCGGAGTCAGGCTGTACCTGGATGGAAACAGGATGGAAATCTGTACTGATAAAAACACATAAGGATCCTGAAGATCCGGCTGATCAGCGAAATCTCCCCAATATTTTTCTTGTACAGGCTGAATCCTTCTGTGATCCAAGAATATTCTCCGAAGCAGTCCCACGTGACATTCTGAAAAACTGGGATCTGCTGCGTTCCGAGGGTCAGAGCGGAAACCTGCTGGTAAAATCCTTCGGGGCCTACACTCTGCGAACAGAGTATGCTGTGCTGACTGGCACTCCGCCATCCTCCATGGGAACCTATGCCTTTTATCCATATCTGGGGGCTCTTAATGCGAAAGTCTGGTCCATGGCTGCTTATCTGCAGAATCTCGGATACCGTACCATATGTCTGCATCCTTTTCACGCAGAGTTCTTCTACAGAAATAAAGCCATTCCCAATATGGGATTTGAAGAGTTCACCACTCAGGAAAAATTTCCTCACAGCGAAAAATGGGGACCGTATATCAGCGATAAAAGCGTAGCACTGTCAATGACAGATCTTCTGAAGATCGATGACAGACCAGTGTTCTGCTTTGCAATTACCATGGAAAATCACGGACCGTGGCTGGAAGGACGACTGAAAAATGAGTTTGAAAACGGAGACGCTCCGAATATTTCAAATCTGGATAAACAGCTCAGCCGATATATTGCTCATCTGGCAAACGCCGATCAGATGATAGGAATGCTGAAGGACGGTCTCAACCATTCAGACAGACCGGGAGTTCTGGGATGGTACGGAGATCATCTGCCTAATCTTCCTCAACTTGTAACTCCGGGAGAAACAGCTACACCGTACCTGATATGGAAAACAGATTCTGATTCAAACAGTAAAATCCTTCTGAACATCAGACCTGAGGAAATGGGTGGATATCTCCTCGGAACCGAAAA
>CADBNP010000049.1 GCA_902796095.1 uncultured Aeromonadales bacterium
ACTTCAGTTCATGTTTTTGTATGTTCATACATGTTGATTTTTTGCATCTGTCATGATTTATCCCGGTATTCGTGCGCCGCTTCATGACAGGGAGGCAATTTTCAAACGGGGCAGTGTGAACTTTGCTTATGTGTTTTGCTGGAGAACGTCAGTCTTCTTAAACTGAAGGCAAAACAGCCTGTCTCAAGTCAAAATGTGTCGGACAGCTTGTCCCTGATGCTGAGAATAATCGGGTGCCTGTGCCAGACACCTGCTGCTTTGAACTGATGGGGTTAAGTCAGTCTGATGCAGTCGCTATATAGTAAGTTTCAGGCAGGAAGTCCCGGAAGGAAAAGCAGGAACTCAGGAAGAATGAAATTCCTGAAGGAACATTGTGTGTATAATACGGTACGTTGCATCGGAATTTTGCAGCCAGCAGAGGATTTAACTATTCGCTATGTATCAAACCCGATCCTTTAACAAAAAAATGAACGTATGGTATGCCTATGAGGTTGAGTACGTCTGGGATGAACTGAAGCAGAAAAAAATTCAAAAGAGGAGGTGTATTGGAAAAATCGATCCTGTAACAGATCAGATTATTCCAAATGGAAAGCGGGGACCGGGTCGGATTACTGCAAACTCATCAAATGGAGTATCAGACACTGTTGCAGGAAACAATCAGGAAATATCCGGCATTGATAAGTCTGCTGAATCTGAGCAGTTGGAAAAATCGGAGGGATCCTGTATCTCAAAGCGAAATCTTGAGGCAAAAATACATAAACTTGTCCGAACAATGGATATGATATCTCAGCAGATGGCTGTACTGGCCCGGGATCTGAGGTCACTGACAGAAGAAGATGACAGTGATGAGGAGGATGAGAAAGAGAATGAGAATGAGAATGGAAAGAGAATTTCGTAGAGCTTGATTGAAACATGAAAAATTCCGGTTTATTTATTGTGTGTAATATGAACTCTGATTCACGTTTAAATTTTAGAAATTTGCCGATTTTATTGCGGAATTATCGGCTGTGCAAAACTGTTTCCGCTTTTATGCTCCCGTTCAATAAAAAGTGACCGGTGTGTGTTACAGGTATTGGAGCCTATGGTATAATCCACGTAATTTCTGAATCTGATGTTTTATTTTTGCAGAATCCAAGGATGAGGTTTTAATGAGCTGGCTTGAGAATGTATTTAAGGGTAACACCAATAAACCTTCAATTGATACCAACGGCAAAACGGTGAATATACCCGAGGGTGTATGGACTAAATGTGATTCCTGCCAGCAGGTTCTGTACAGGGCGGAGGTTGAGCGCAATCTTTTTGTATGCCCAAAGTGCGGACATCACATGAAGATTGGAGCCAGAGAGAGACTTATCCGTTTTCTTGATGTCATGGACAGAGAGGAAATCGGTGCAGATCTGGAGCCGCAGGATATTCTTAAGTTCAAGGATTTCAAGCGCTACAAGGATCGCCTTGTGGATGCCCAGAAGAAGACAAATGAAAAGGATGCTCTCATTGTCATGAAGGGTACCGTAAAGGGCATACCGGTTGTTGCCTGTGCCTTTGAATTCGATTTTATGGGCGGTTCCATGGGATCTGTGGTTGGTGCCCGTTTTGTCAGGGCAGTCGAGCAGGCCATAGAGGATCGAAGGGCGCTTATCTGCTTTTCAACATCCGGTGGTGCCCGTATGCAGGAATCCCTGTTTTCTCTGATGCAGATGGCAAAAACAAGTGCCGCTCTTGAAAAACTTTCCAATGAAGGTCTTCCTTATATTTCTGTTCTTACAAATCCTACCATGGGCGGTGTTTCTGCATCGCTTGCCATGCTGGGAGATGTAAATGTAGCCGAGCCTAAGGCACTTATAGGATTTGCAGGTCCCCGCGTAATAGAACAGACGGTGAGGGAGAAACTGCCTGAAGGATTCCAGCGTTCCGAGTTTCTTCTGACCAAGGGTGTTCTTGACGGCATTATTGATCGTCGTGAAATGAGGGACAAACTGGCCTGTCTTATCGGCAAATTTATGAACCTGGAGCCGACGGAACAAGAATAATGGACTCCTTTGAGCAGTTTTCAAGCCAGTCGCTAGATGACTGGCTTTCTTATCTTGAGAGTATCCACAGCCGGAGTATAGATCCAGGACTTGATCGTATGAATGCGGTTGCGGAAAGAATGGATCTGACTCCGTTAAAAAAATCTGTGATTGTCACGGTTACAGGAACCAACGGCAAGGGTTCGGTGACCAATCTTCTGGCCGCATTTCTGATGGATGCCGGATTCTCCTGCAATCTGTACAACAGTCCTCATCTGCTTAAATTCAACGAGCGCATAACCGTCAATGGCAGAATGGTATCCGATGAGGAACTTTTTTCCGCTTTTGAATACATCGAGATGCTGCGTCTTGAAAGCGGTGTAACTCTGACCTTTTTCGAATTTACGACTCTTGCCGCCTTTCATATTTTCTGTCTCAATCCTTCAGATTATCTGATCCTTGAAGTCGGTATGGGAGGTCGCTACGATTCGGTCAACATTCTTGATGCCAGTCTGGCGATCATTACCAATGTGGCCCTGGATCATATGCATTTTCTCGGTGATACCAGAGAGGAAATAGGTTATCAGAAGGTCGGTATTCTGAAGAAGGGCGGAAAACTTATATACGGAGAAGAGAATATTCCGGGATCTGTGGAGCGTGAGGTACAGACTCTCGGTGCAGAGTGCATTCTTGCAGGAAGAGACTACACTTACAGCGTGTCTGACACTGATTTCGAGTTCAGGGACGGCAGCGGCACCGTATCATCAATTCCGCTTCCTGTTATTCCGCCGGGAAATGCCGCCATGGTATTAAGTGCTCTTCATGTTCTCGGTGTTGAAGTTGAACCTCAGAGAATAAGGGATATAATTGCCGGATTCTGCATGCCGGGAAGATTTCAGAAGATCCTGAACGACCCTCCTGTTTATGTGGATGTGGGACATAATCCCCATGCCTTCAGATATCTTATTGAAAGAATGAGAAGACTCAGAGCCAGAAGTGAAGTTTCAAGGTTTACAGCCGTTGTGGGCATGCTTCGTGACAAGGATTATTCCGCTGCTCTCAACATGCTGGCAGCCGAGGTATCTGCACTTTTCCTGGCTTCGCTTCCGGGGAGCAGAGGGGAGACAGCCGATAATCTGGCAGGGGCTCTTTCAGTTCAAAATTGTGCGGTCTCACGCTATAATAACGTTGATGAAGCCTTTGAGGCGGCTCTCCGGGATGCTGAGTTAAAGGGCGGGACTGCAGTTCTGGTGGCCGGCTCCTTTTTAACTGCATCTGCAGTCATGAGTCATATAGCTTCAGATCAGTGACAGTGTTTCAGACTGGCATCTCTCTGATGATTCGCGGAAGTATCTGCGATGATTAACAGAAAAATCGACTCTTGAACGTTCCGGGCTGTATACGACTTTTCTGCTGTGATCCGCCGTGCGGATTGCAGGTTTTGTTGTTTTAGGAGAAATCTTTATGAATCCGACTCCCCAGCAGAAGAGATTTGCTGGAGCAGTTATACTGATGTTGCTCTTTTGCATTCTGGTACCTTTTTTTGTTTCCGGTGAAAATGTCAACCGGGACAGCGAAGCTATTACCAGACTTTCCGATCCTGATGCCAGACGCAGGTTTGAACAGGAAAACGAAATTGAAAAAATACGCGAGGAGGAAAGACAGCGACTGATAGCTGAAATGCAGGAGCAGGAGAAACTCCGTAATGAACATCAGAGCGGGGAACCCGCCGCGACAGCTGATAATTCCGGTGCTGACGATCCTGTGATTATTGAAAATAATCAAAAAGCCGATGATGCTGAAAAAAGGCAGAGAGAGCTTGTTGCCCAGCGCAACCGTGAAAAGGCAGAAGCAGAGGAGCGTCGCAAACGTGAGCAGGAGGCAAAGCAGCAGGCCATAAGAGAGCAGCAGGCAAAACGTCTTGAGGCCCAGCGCAGAGAGCAGGAATTAAAGGAGAAAAAGAAGGCCGAGGAACTGGCAAGCAGACAGAACAGCAGCAGGATTACTGTCATCAACGAGAATACTAAAAAGAGAAATGAAATTGCTGTCATTACTCCAAACCAGGCTGAGCAGCAGAGACGTCAGAATGCTGCAGCTCCGGCCCAGCCTGTAAGCCGTCCGGGTGAAAAGTACCTGATCAGAATAGGCGTTTTTTCCTCCATGACCAATGCCAAGAACGCCCAGTCCAAAGTAGGCAAAATCTGCAAGGCAAGCATTCTTCCGACCACCAGCAACGGTCAGCGCATGCTCAAGGTGGTGTGCGGACCTTCATCTGACATGGCCGGCATACGTACCATGCAGGCGAAGCTTAGTTCCGTAGTGGGTGCCACCTCTATTGAAAAGGCCAACTGAGCGGATAGGAAAATTCGCAGATCGTGAAATATGCGGCAGTGTTTCAGGAGACTTTATGAACAATTTTGAACTTGAAAATTTTCTTAATGAACTGCTCAGAGCAAAGCAGATTAAGGATTACTGCTTCAACGGTCTTCAGGTTCAGGGTCGAAGTGAAATCACATCGATTGTAACAGGAGTAAGTGCCAGCAGAAAACTTATAGAGGCTGCCGCAGATCTGAAGGCGGATGCGGTTATTGTTCATCACGGACTTTTCTGGAAGGGCGACGCTCCGGAAATCCGGGGTCTTCAGTATGGCAGGATCGCGCCTCTGATCAGGTCTGATATCAATCTGTACGCATACCATCTTCCTCTTGACGCTCATCCGGAACTGGGGAACAACGTGCTTCTGGCCAGGACTCTGGGGATCACCCGTACCGGATGGTGTGATGCAGATTCTGATTTTCCAATGGTTGGTCTTGGTGAACTTTCATCTGAAATGACAGCAGGGGATTTTATGCAGAGAACTGACGCGATCCTTTCCCACCGCTCGCAGCTGGTCGGAGATCCTGATCGTCCTGTGAAAAAGATTGCCTGGTGCACCGGATCTGCCGGTGAGTTTCTCCCTCTTGCCGCGTCCTGCGGAGCCGATATGTTCATCACCGGTGAGACTCCTGAAAGAAATGTTCATGTGGCCGAGGAACTGGGGATCTGCCTTCTTACTGCAGGTCATCACTGCACCGAGACTCTGGGGATCAGAGCTCTTGGCGAGCATATTCAAAATCAATTTGCAACACAGGTCAGATTTATTGATCTTCCTAATAACTTCTAATCGGTTTCATGAATATAATAAACTGATGGGAGTTGTTGCTTTTTTATCGAACCGGAGCAACGTTTTCTGATCCTGTCCGGTTTCGGTAACTTCATACTGACTTCCGGAAAATCATTATTATAAATAATTTTTTTTCTTCCTTTTTTGCAGGAAGAGTCAGCATGGGTTCAGCGATATGGAAACATTTCTGCCTCGAGTGCTTATGGTTGAGGATTCTCAGCCTCTGAGTGCGGTTTACAGTTCGTATCTTAAAAACGAGAATATCAGTCTCAGGAACGCCTACAACGGTCATACCGCTCTTGATCTGATCCATTCCTTTAAACCTCATATAATTCTTCTTGATCTCTACCTGCCTGATATTTCAGGTTTCGAAATTCTGAATCATATTAAGACAAACCGTCTTGACATTCTTGTTGTTGTCATTACCGGATCTGATTCCGTAGAGGATGCGGCAGATGTAATGCGCTACGGAGCATATGATTTTCTTTCAAAGCCAGTGTCCGCGGCGCGTCTTCGGGTCACGCTCAGCAATACGGTAAAGCATCTTCATCTTGATACTCTTGTAAACCAGTATCAGAAGGATATGAATGATCAGTTTGTGGGCTTTATCGGCACCTCAAAGGTCATGAAGGGGATCTACCAGACAATTGAAAGGGTCGCCCCGTCGAAAGCTTCTGTTTTCATAACCGGTGAAAGCGGAACAGGCAAGGAGGTCTGTGCCGAGGCCATACACAAGCTCAGTAACAACCGCAACGGCAAGTTTGTTCCTCTTAACTGTGCCGCCATACCAAAGGATCTGATTGAAAGTGAAATTTTCGGTCATGTGAAGGGAGCCTTTACTGGGGCCATCGGCACCAGAATCGGTGCAGTTGGCATTGCTGACGGAGGAACGCTGTTTCTGGATGAAATCTGCGAGATGGATCTGGCTCTTCAGAGCAAGCTTCTGCGTTTCCTGCAGACAGGCAAGTTCTACAAGGTTGGCTCCAGTGAAGTGGAGGAGGTGGACATCAGGATCATCTGTGCCACCAACCGCAATCCTCTGCTGGAGGTCAAGGCAGGGCGTTTCAGAGAGGATCTTTACTACCGTCTTCATGTGATACCTATTCATCTTCCTCCTCTCCGGGAGCGGGGTGACGATGTGGAGCGCATTGCAACAAAGTTCCTGCTGGAGTTTTCCAAGGAGGAGAACAAGGCCTTCAGGCGTTTCACCATTCGTGCAAGCCAGCTTCTCCTGTGCTACGACTGGCCGGGAAATGTCCGACAGCTGCAGAACGTCATGCGGCAGATTGTGGTTATGAATGACGGCGAGGAGGTTACTGAAGAGATGCTTCCGGCCGTGATAAGAGATGCAGGAAACCGGGTTACCGACAGTCCGATGTACGGTCCTGTGGTTTCACCTATAGTGGTGCAGTCGGCTCAGGTAATCAATACTGCCAATTCCAGTTTCAGTTCAGTTACTGACGGTCTCAGGCCGACAAGGATGGAGGATTTGAAACCTATGGCGGAGATTGAACAGATTTATATAGAAAATGCGATCAGAATTTGCGGAGGAAGTATAGACAAGGCGGCAAAGTACCTGGATATTAATCCTTCAACCATATACCGCAAAAAGGCATCATGGAAAAATGAGGGTGGTAATGAAAATACTCGGGCAATCTGAGTAATAAAGGCTGTACAGCTGATGTGGAATGCATCGGTTTGAAATAATAAAAAAATTCTCTTACCGGAGGGATTATGGGATACGTTAATCATGACATTTTAAAGCAGATGAGTATTGATGTCGGCGAGGAGATGCTGGGAACTCTGATAACGTTTTTCGTTGATGATACCAGTGAACGGATAAAGGCCTTCAGGGTTCAGCTTGAACAGAAAGATTACGCCAGTCTCGGAATTTCCGCTCATACCGTGAAGTCAGTCTGTGCACAGTATGGTGTCATGGAGTGTTCTGCCAGGGCCAGAGAGCTTGAAATGATCTGTCGCGGAAAGGAGCCGGAAGCCCATGAAAGTGAAATCAGAACAAGAGTTGAGGAACTGTGCAGGGATCTTGCTGCTGCCGTAGAAGAAATAAGGAACATAACTCTGTAAAAAATGCATCTTGACGGCTGTGTGTTTAAGGATCCGGATCCTAAGGCTGCTGCGCTTAAACTGGTGGAAAGAATAAGGTCTTCTGGAGAGCATCCTAATTTTCTTCTTATATCTTATACCTATGTTTTGTCCGGGCCGCTTATCAGGGAGATCCTGCTCAGTGAACTTCCGGGATGTCCTTTTATCGGAATTGCTTCCCAGTTCGGTGTTTTCTCAAATGATCCCTCGGCATTTGCCGATATTCCATGTCTTTCCGCCATGGTTTTCTACGATCCTGAGGGTTCCTACGGCATCGGTTCCGGCAGCTTCGGATCTGATGACAAGACTGAGCTGGAACTTGAGATCAGACGCACTCTAGCTTCAACAGGCAGAAAGGGTGAGATTCCCGATCTTGTGTTTTATGTTTTCGGCAGAGTTCTGCGGCAGCAGTTCGTAATAAGCACCTTTGAAAATTTCTTCGGGAACTCTATTCCTGTATTCGGCGGCGGATCCGGTCTGGGTGAGGAATACATGCAGTGCTTCACATCAGGCACCTGCTACACCAATGAGGATTTCTATGCCTTCGTGCTTTTTTATCCTTCCTGTCGTATTAGAACCACATATAAATCATTCTACCGTATCAGGCACAACAAGGGTATCGTCAGCAAAACAGAGGGTAAAACCATTCTGGAAATCGACAACCGCAGGGCGCTTGATGTTTACAGAGACTGGCTTTCTGAATATTTTCCCAGGGAGTTTCTCGAGGATGATTCCGAGGTTTTCAATGAACTCGTTTTTACGCATCCTCTCGGTGTTCAGACAGGACTTTCGTCAAAGGACAGTAATTACAGGACCTATGTGGTTTTTTCTCCTACTCCGGAGGGCGGTCTTAAAACCTATTCCCATTTTAAAATAGGAACCAGAATCTTTCTTATGAGTCCGTACTCTCACGATATCATGGTGCAGAAGTTTCAGGAGGCGGTGGAGTGCATCAAGCAGAGAAAGCGGTGTACAAAGGTTTATGGCATGCTTACGGTAACCTGCTATGTTATCAGACAGTCTCTGAACAGCGAGGAGGTTGGTTATCTGAAAAATCTTGATTTCCCTGTCTGCGGCTTTTTTTCCTCCGGAGAACACGGTCAGTTCAGTAACGGCGTAAATTCTGACTCAAATCTGATGCATGAGAATATTATTTTCTGCGAGGAGGAACTGTAGTTTGGAACAGGAGGAAAACATCTCAGCAGAGCAGCTGGCTGATGAACTTAAACGGTACAAACTTCTGCTTTCCTTCAGCGAGGGCAGAGAATCCAGATTCAGGGAAATCCTGGGCAAGGTTCTCGTAGGACTTGATGAACAGACAAGAACGTCGGATCCGGACTATATTCTGGGTACACTTTCGGAATATCTGCGTCAGCTTATACCTTTTGAGCATCTTCAGCTGTTTGTTTTTCACGAGCAGGTCTGGGATCCCGTATTTTCTTCCTGCAGTGAGTTCGATCCTCCGATTCTGACTCACGGCAGTCTGATCAGACGCATTGTTCTTACTGAGGATATTTCAGTTCTGTATTCCCCGAAGGAGGTTCCGGAGTTCAGCAGTCTGCCGGCGAAAATTGCAAGATTCTATTCTTCCGTTCTGCTGCTTTCATGCTCTTTCAACGACAGCATCTATCTTGTTCTCCTGATTTCCTCTGAAGCAAACCGCCTGGATATCAACGCCAAGAAACTTGCCCGGAGATTCCGTCCCCTTATAGTGAATGCCGTGCAGAGATATCATATCTGCTCAGGAATGAACAATGAAATTTTTGAGGTGACAAACAGATACCACCGTCACCTGGAAAAAATCGCCAAGTTCGTTCATGTTTCCAATATCGCCTACTGGTGTACCGACAGAGAGGGGCATTTCAGACGTGATGCGGAGATGGTTGAAGCCCTTAATCTTTCGCCTCATCTGCGTGGACTTTCCGATACT
The DNA here is from genome assembly GCA_902796095.1 of uncultured Aeromonadales bacterium. Taxonomy (GTDB): domain Bacteria; phylum Pseudomonadota; class Gammaproteobacteria; order Enterobacterales; family Succinivibrionaceae; genus UBA2804. The sequence continues at coordinate 9,206 of CADBNP010000049.1, forward strand.
CTTTACGGCATGAAGGTGACAGATCTTCCCAGCATCTATGAAGTATCCACGGATCTGCGGCCGCAGGGCAGGCTGCGGACAGTCGGCGAAATGTTTGAGAACAGGGAGAACATATACAGGTATGTAACTCCAGTAACATTCATGGGGCAGGATTACTACCTCTGTTTCTACGGTGAGCCGATCCAGAATTCCTCCGGTGAATTTGAAGGCTATATGGGTACTTTTTTTGATATTTCCGCTGAAATCAAAATGATGCAGACTCTCGAGGGAGCAAAGCGCATAAGCGAGGAGGTTAGCAGATCAAAGTCCCAGTTCCTGGCGGTCATGTCCCATGAGATTAAAACTCCGATGCAGGCAATAGTGGGCATTCTTGATCTTCTTGAGCTTACTGAACTGACCGAGGAGCAGCGGACTCTGATTAATCATGTGTCCCATTCCGCCAATCTTCTGCAGATCCTGCTGAAGGATATTCTTGACTATTCCCGCATGGGCTCCAATGAAATGCAGCTTGAGGATCTGGAATTTTCGGTGCGGTTTGTCATGGACTCCATAATCAAGCAGATGCTTCCCAAGGCCAGGGAGCAGGGGATCAGCCTTGAACTTGAAGTGTCCTCAAATTTTCCAAACATTATTGTGGGAGATCAGAACAGACTTTCCCAGGTTATTTTCAATCTTCTGGGCAACGCCATCAAGTTTACCCAGTTTGGAACTGTCAGACTTAAGGCTTTTGTACTGAAGAACAAAACGCTGCGTTTTGAAATTTCTGATACCGGAATCGGCATTTCACCGGAGAAGATTGAAATGCTGTTCAATCCTTTCCGGCAGGTGGATGCGTCCATGACGAGACGATTCGGCGGAACCGGTCTCGGTCTTGCCATCTGCAAGAAGATAATCGAGCTTA
>CADBNP010000050.1 GCA_902796095.1 uncultured Aeromonadales bacterium
CGGAGGAGAGCATACCTTCCGCTGATCAGTCACCGGTAAAGATAATCCGGGTCATTTTCAAGAAGAATCAGGCTGATGATGCTCTTGATTACTGTAAAAAGGTAATAGAGAAGGGTTACCGGGTTTTTGTCAACCCTACACATACCTATGACTATTCAGATCAGGAACTTCTGACGCTGATTTCCCGGGTTAATGAAATGTCTCCTTACGGATTTTCCGTGGTGGATACTCTGGGAATACTGCAGGAGAAGCAGCTTCTTCATATGTTCTCCGTTATAGATTTCAATCTTGATCCGGATATAGTTCTCGGCTTTCATTCCCATAACAATCTGCAGCTTAGTTTTTCGAATTCAGTTGCTCTTATCAATGCCAAATCAGATCGGAGAATTGTCATCGATTCCTCTCTCAGCGGAATGGGCAGAGGTGCCGGCAATCTGTGTACCGAGCTGATCCTGAAGCATCTTAACGACAATGAAGGCTTCTCCTATAATCTGACACCGATATATGAGGCCGTGGACAACTATATCAAACCAATATTCGAGAGGAAGAGCTGGGGCTACAGTCTGCCTTATTTTCTGGCTGCCAGCAATGTCTGCCATCCTAATTATGCACTTTATCTTTCAAGTCTCGGCACAGTATCGTTTTCCATGATAGATCGCATGATGAAGGCTATTCCTTTTGAGAAGACAAGAAACTACGATGAAAAGTTTATTTCCGAGCTTTACTTCAAGGAGCAGTCCAGGAATGTGACAGATGAAGAGCAGGCTCTTGCAAAGCTTGCAGATCAGCTTAATGGAAGAAAGATCCTTATGGTCGGTCCGGGACCAAGTATTCTTCTGGAAAAGGAAAAGATCAACAGCTTTATAAAGGAGCAGAATCCTGTAGTGATTTCTGTAAATTTCGAGCCGAACATGATCCATTTCGATTATGTCTTTGTCAGCAACGAAAAACGCTACGGACAGCTTGCCTTTGCTGACGGTGAACGTCTGATTGTGACATCAAATCTTACTGATCCTGAGAAAATCAGTCAGCACAGTCTCGTTCACGGGATCAAGTCTCCGAAATTTGTTTTCAACTACAGTTCCCATCTGAATCCTGTTTCCAGAAGGGATAATGCCGCAATAATGCTGATCGATATTCTCGTTGCGGCGGGGATCACTGATATTTCGATGGCCGGCTTTGACGGGTATGATCAGAATCAGAATAACTTCTTTACGGTAGATCTGAATATCGTTACCTATGATTCCGATGTGCTTAAGGATTTCAGCTACGGCAGCCGCAATCAGGAATGGGATGACAATATCAGATATTACCGCGAACGCGGGATCAGCGTCTCCTATATTACATCAACACTTTATTCCAGGAACTGAGAAGATAATGAAACAGGAAACGGACAGGCTGTCTGCAGTTATATGGGATATAGACGGGACTCTGCTGAATACTCGGGGGGGGATTGTTGCGGCATACAGGCATACTCTTGATAAGTACGGCGTAAGGTATGACGACAGAGAGGAGGAATTGGCAAAACTAATAGGTCCGACCCCCCAGGAAATCTTTAAAACCAGATTCGGCGTCGCACCTGATCAGGTTCAGAAATACGCTTCGGAGTTCCGAGAATACTACAGAACTGAAGAACTGGGCAATGCGGAGATCTATGACGGTATGGAGGCGGTGCTTTCATCTATTCAGTCAGCCGGCATTCCGCAGTTTGTTGTTACAAATAAACGTCAGGACTATGCGGAGGAGATCCTGGAAATTTTCGGATTAAAGGCATTTTTCCTGAAGGTTTACGGAACAGACGGGAACTCGTCAAGATCCAAAAGCCAGCTGCTAGGATTGTGTCTTGAGGAGAACTGGGTTGAATCTGATCGGGCTTTTTTCATCGGTGACACCGGCGGCGACAGGGATGCCGCTCAGAAAAACGGTGTGAGGTTTATCGGAGTAAATTACGGATTCGGTTTCAGCAATATTGCTGGTTACGCAGACAGATCTGCCGATATAGCAGATCTGCTGGGACTTTAACAGTTTTTGGGAGTTTTGCATGATTAATAATTTGAGTGTTACAGCTGTCATTCCTGTAAGAGGCGGCAGCAGAAGAGTACCAGGCAAGAATATCAGAAAATTCGGAAACTCATCACTTCTGGTTAATAAAATCAGACAGCTGAAGCAGGTGGAACTGATTGACAGAATAGTTGTTACCTCCGACAGTGAGGTAATGCTTCAGGCAGCTGCAGCCGAGGGTACAGTGACTCACAGGAGACCTCTGGAATACTGCGATGACAAGACCCGCTCCTTTAACGAGGTTGTTGAGTATGTGGCATCAAACGTGGAGGGTGATATTCTTATGTGGACTCCATGCACCTGTCCTATGCTGATGCCGGAAAGCTACAGAATTGCTCTTGATTCTTTCGCTGACAAGGTTGCAGGCTCCGGGGAGTATGATTCGGTTGTATCCTGCAGAATGCTGAAGGAGTATGTCTTTGATGAAAAGGGACCGATTAATTTTAATCCTGTCAGACACTGCATTTCTCAGAATCTGCCCGACTGGAAGGTTCTTACCAACGGCTACTACATATCGATGAGAGAAGATATGGTACGCTGGAAGTATTTCTATGGAAAGAAACCTCTGCTGATCCCGGTTGATAAAATTTCCGCCATCGATATAGATGACATGGAGGATTTTGAGATAGCCGAAATGATATTCAACAGCAGAAACATGAAAGGAGCTGCTGATGCGGCTGTGACAGAAACAGACTGAGGATCAGATCCTGCTGAGCAGTAACAGAGGGGAATCATGA